>JABFRZ010000206.1 GCA_013140785.1 Planctomycetota bacterium
GATCAGGAGCAGGGCCGCCGCGTCGCGGCCGCGGCGGCCCTGCTCCTGATCGGCGGCGCCACGGGGTACTTCGCGGGACGGCTCGGACGCGCGCGCGAAGAGCCCCTGTACCTCCGGGCGATCGAGCTCGAACCCCCGCGAGTGAGCCTGAGCGTCCCGGCCGACCTGCCGGCGCGCTGGAGCGAGTACGAGCCGCGCCGCGGGTTGGGCGTGTCTTTCCTCACCAGCGTGGACGAGGCCGAACAGCTCGCGCGCATGGCCGAGCGGCCCCTGCTCGTGTACGGCTTCTATCCCGGCTGCCCGATGGCCGCGGCCCTCGATGCACGAGTGTTCACCGATCCGACCGTGATCGAGCTGGCCGAACGAACGGTGCCCGTGCGCATCGACCTATCGCAGCTGCCGGCCGACGAGCAACGCGAGCTGACCTCGCGCGGCTACCCCTTCCTGGAAATGTGGCGCGCGGACGGCACGCCGACGCACAAGCTGGCGCGCAACCCGGATCCGGCGCTCTTCGTGGAGAGCCTGCACGACGGGCTGGAGAAGAGCGACGCCACTGGCGAGCAGCCCGCCTGGAAAGAGCTGCGCGCGCTGGCCGGGCGCTTCGACTCTGCCCGCTCGAGCGAGCGGGAGGGCCGCATGGCCGAGGCCGAAGAGACGTACCGCGCGCTGCTGGACGAAGGGCTCGCGCCCGCAGCGATTGCCGAACGCGCCGCCGCTGGCCTGCGGCGTTTGTCCGACGAAGCGCGCGCGCTCCTGCTCGAGGCCGGCGCGGCCGCCACCCGCGACCGGCCTTTGGCTCTGCGCCTGCTCGAGCACGCCGCCGAGCGCTTCGCGGGCACGCGCTTCGAGCACGACCTGCGCGCGGCCCTCGAGCGCATCGAGCGCGACGGCCGCTTCCCGGCCCTCGCCATGGCGCCGAACTCGGCCTGACGAAGACCGAACCAGGGAACGGGGGCGCCGCGCCAGGAACGCGCGCTCCCCGCGCTGTCCATGTTCCCCGTCATGGACTTTCAACAAAGGAGGATCCCATGAAGAAACTGTTTGCTGTCGCCGCCTTCGCGGCCTTGGCCTTCCCGGCGTTCGCCGGGGAAACCTGCTTGGCGTCGAGCTACCGCTGCGAAAACGCATGCCCGCTCGCCAAGCAGGCGAATGTCCGCCGTTCCTTCGGCACCGAAGCGCTCGTCGCCTCCAAGGTGGCGCGCGCCGACTTGACCGAAGTCGTGGTGGGCAATCTGGCCCGGATCTGAGAGCTCGCTCTCGGATACCGCAGACCCGGGCCCGGGCGGGCCTCCCCGGATTCCGACCGGGCCCGGCCTGCGCTCCCGTCCCGCTCGAGAACACCAATGGAGATCGCCATGCTGAACGTCCTCACACTCTTCACCGCCGTTCTTGCGCCCACGTTCGGCGGCACGCCGCTCGAGCTGGCCACCAAGGCCTTCGAGGCCGGCGAGTTCGCCAAGGTCGTCGAGCTCACCGCCCCCACCAAGGCCGAAGAGGCCGATTTTCCGCGCTTGCAGTACCTGGCCGGCGAGGCGCAGCTCGCGCTCGACGCTCCGGCCGAGGCCGAGCAGGCCTTCCGCAACGTGCTCGCGCAGCGGCCGAAGGCCGTGCCGGCCCAGGTCGGGCTCGCGCGCGCACTGATCGCGCTGGCTAGAACGGACGAGGCCGCGCCGGTGCTCGAGGCCGCGCTGAAGGCCGAACCCAAGGACGTCGGTGCACTGACCGCGCACGGACTGCTGCTCTCGAACGCGGGCAAGCCAGACGAGGCGAAGAAGGAGCTCGAGCAAGCCTGGAAGCTCGCGCCGAAGGACGCCTTGGTGGCGCGCGGCTACGTCGAGGTCCTGCTGCGTAGCGACGACGTCCCCGGCGCCGCGGCCGTGGCCGAGACCTTCATGACGGCACGCCCGAAGCACCCGATGGGCCCATTCCTGATGGCATGGACGATGGAGCGCGACGGCGAGGACGAGCAGGCCATCGAGCAATACCAGGCTGCCTTGCAGCTCGACGCGAACTTCCTCGACGCGCACAAGAACCTGGCCATCCTGTGCCACACGCTCAGCAACACCTACCGCGACAAGGAGCGCACCAAGCTCGCCTATGCGCACTACGAGCGCTACTTCGCGCTCGGCGGCAAGGACGCGGAGCTGAAAGCGATGTACGACGGCCTGGTGAACTTCAAGGACCAGATCCTGGGGTCATAGCCCGACCTATTCATGAGGGCTCGAGCGAAACGTCGCGAATGGCTGCAGATGCAACGATTTGCGACTGAGAGGACCGCAGGCGACCTCTGCAGGTCGCCGAGGACTCGCAAGGAGCAAAGCGCTGCAGATGCAGCCAGTCGCGACGTTGCAGCCGAGGCTTCATGAATAGACCGGGCTAAGGGATCGGTCCGGCGCGCGGAGGTCCGCGCGTCTCGTCTCGGGCGGGATCACGCGGGGCAGCGTGGTCTCGCCCGAGCGATTTTCTCGGGCCGGGAGCGGGGGATGGCGTGTGGTCGGGCCCGTCGGGGTCCCGCTGTGGTCGGAGCCAGCCCTGTCCCCGTCGCAGTGTCCAGACAACCCTCCCCTCGCCCTTGCCTACGATGCCCGCCGTGACTCCCCTCGAGCGCACGCTCGACTTTCTCGCGCGCACGCCGGACGTGCTGCGCGCGCTCCTCGCTGGGCTCGAAGACCCCTGGGTCCGCTGCGACGAGGGCCCGGGCACCTACAGTCCCTACGACGTCGTCGGGCATCTGATCCACGGCGAAGACACGGACTGGGTCACGCGCACCGAGCACATCCTGGCGCACGGAGAAGCGAAGCCATTCGTGCCCTTCGACCGCGAAGGCATGCGCGCGCGCGACGCCGTGGCGAGCCTCGCGGAGCTCCTCGAGCTCTTCGCCCGCCACCGGGCGCAGTCGCTCGCGCGCATCCGCGCCCTCGGGCTCACACCCGCCGATCTCGAGCGACGGGGGCGCCACCCCGAGCTCGGCATGGTCACGCTGGGCCAGCTCCTCTCGACCTGGGTCGTGCACGACCTCGCGCACCTCGGTCAAGTCGCGCGCGTGCTGGCCAAGGTGCGTGGCCCAGAAATCGGGCCGTGGCGCGCCTACTTCCGCGTCCTGTCGGATCGAACTTGAGCCCACGCCTGCCGCGCGCCCGGATAGACTCGCGCGGAAGAAACGAATCTCACCACTCTGCTCCCCCGAAGTGGATACCCCAGCAGCCGAACTGCATGTCAGACGGGAAGTAGATGTACTCCCGGGCGGAGTCACCGTCGATGTCTCCGATCGGTATGCCCGTGAGGGTTCGTAGCATGCCAGGCGTGAAGGTATCGACCGGGGCGATCGCGTTCCCGCCATCGTTTGCATGGACCAAGCGGTAGTTCCAGGACCCGTTGGCGAAGGTAGAGAGGAAGATCTCGTCGCCGTCTCGGCCGTCGTAGTCGCCGACCCACCCACTCTCGATGACAGCGTCCTCGTTCCGACTCCAGAGCGATGCGCCATCGCTGCCGGAGATCAGCATGATCGTTGGATGAACGTCGTCGATCGGATCGGTGCAGAAGAGATCGGCGATCCCGTCTCCATTCACGTCGCGGATCGGAACGGTGCTCTGGTAGTACGCGTAATCGTAGGGAGCCTGGTCATCGGCGCGCGGCAGGAAGAAGTAAGTGCCGTCGATACCCGACACGATGTAGACGTTCGAGCCCGATCCCATGCGCAGATCCGGTCGACCGTCGCCCGTTCCATCGGGGATGACCTCGACATCCGAGTCACTCGCGAAGCGGAACGCGAATGGGAATGGAGAGGCGACAAGCGAACCGCCAGTTGACAGCTTCGCGAGGAACTCGTCGTGCCCGTCGCCGTTCAGGTCGCCAAGCGGTCTCGCGCTGTCGATGCTTCGTCCCCACGGGTCGGGTATCCGCTCGAGGATTTCGCGCGACGCTCCCGAGACGATCCAGGAGGCGCGCAGGCCGGCGAGCTGACCGAGCAGCAGCAGATCCCCGCGCCCGTCTCCATTGGCGTCCCCGACGCCGTAGGCACCGAAGGCAGCCTGGATCCCCTGCCCAGCGAAGAGATCGGTCGGGATCTGGAGCACTTCCCGACAACCGCGCGGCGAGATCACCCGCGCCCAGGGAAGATCCAGGAAGGGAAACACATAGAAGCTCTCCACAAGATCCGCGAAGCCGTCTCCATCGACGTCCCCCGCAGGCGCGAGCGCGTAGGGGGTGCATACTTGATCGCAGATCCCGTCGCGATCGACGTAATCGAAGGCGGTCACGGCGATCCCGCGCTCTTCGCCGATCTGCCCGTCGTAGACGATGTGCAGGGTCGCTACCGGAGCTGGAAGGGACGTGCCGCTCCACAGGAGACCACGGGGGATGCGGACGGTCTCGCCCGCCTCGACGATCCCGTCTAGGCCGTGAACGAGCAGTGTCGTGCGCTGCAGGTTCACGCCCTCGATGGCGATCATGATGTCACCGCCGTACAGCGTGTTCAGGCCCGAACCGTAGCTTGCGGAACTGTTCGTCAGGACGAGGTCGCCGTTCTTGTCTTGGCTCACGTCGATCCGACCTCGGAAGAAGTGATCGACCAGCGCCGCGCTGTAGCCCGTTGCCTCCGGAATCAGCTCGCGCAGGTTGGCTCGGACGATGGAGAGGTTCCGTAGGCCCGAAGGGAGACCCTCGCTCTCGTCGCACTCACTACCGTGGAGCGACCAATCAAAGCCAAGGGGGTCGGGAATGGCGAAGTACCGGCGGTAGGCGAGCTTGGTTCCGAGGATGTCGAGTGAGCGAGACAGGGCATAGGTGTCGTTTGTGAGGGTGATCAGATCCCAGCACGTGTCCACGTCGCTGTGATCCACCTCCGCGGAGGTGGGATGCTCGAAGAACTCGAAGATGGTGTCGTCGCTGAAGAAACGATTGGCCGTCCATCCCACGGCCTTCTCGAAGTACTCCGCATGGGTCGCAGCCCATATGAGGGGCACGATCTCGAGCTCGAACTCGTTCGCGAGCATGTTGACGAAACGTGGCCCCTCGCTCTCGAGCAGGCTCGAGCTCATGAAGAACTCGGCGGCCCATCCGGAGACCGTGTAGGGAAAGCCGAGCGCATGGCCAGGGTGCGGGTCGTCGCGGGTGTGGGCCGGCGAGAACTGGTCTTGCAGGAGGTGCAGGTTGCAGCCGAGCGCCACCAGAGTGCGCTCGAAGGCCTCGCGCCGGTCGTCGAAGCTGTTGCCGAGCGCGCTCTCGCGATAGAGATCCAGGGCGCTCTCCCAGGTGAAGGTGTTCTCCATCAGGGCGTCGCCGCCCCACTGGCCCCACTCCTGCGCCGAAGCGAAGTGCAGCTCCGTGCCGACGTCATCGTCGGCGAAGAGGCCCTCGCTGTCGCGATTCATGAAGTGCCGCAGACAGCGCGCACTAGTGAATTGCGCCAGCTCGCCCTGGAGCGCGACCGGCACACCGTCCTCCAGCACGCTGCCAGCAATGACGTGGTCGCGGGCTCCGTACCCAGGGATCCGGATGCTCCCATCGGCTTGCATGGCCAGCGAGACCCAGGTCCGCGAGAGGGGCATGTCTCCAAGCCGAGCCTCGGCGAGTGCGGCCTCGAAGCGAGCCGACTCCCGCAAGGCTGCCATGGTGATGGCACCGTGCGTTGTCTGCTCGTGGGCGCTGGGGTGGGCCGGAGGTGCGACGAACGGAAGCACGAGCATCGATCCCAGAAGAGACAAGTGAAGGGAGGTGTTGTTCATGGTTGGGTTCTCACAATCGTCCGGAGATGTGCTTTCAGAAACTGCTAACTCGCCAGCGGCCATCGACCTCGCTACGGACGAGGAGCAGGCGGCCTGGTTCGAGCGGGCTCGCCGGGGAGAGATCACACCGCACGCTGGCGCTCTGCGCTCCCTCGAACGTGGTCGACACGGCTTCCACGAACGAGGCGGCTTCGACCAGGGAGAGCCAGTCCTGGGGTCGATCCTCCTGGATGAAGAGCAGGCGCCCAAACAGGAACGAATCACACAGGGGAAGCACGGGCGGGAGGTTCCCTGCAGCGATGTGCGCAAGGAAACTCCTGGCGATATCCTCGGGGTCTTCTCCGAGCGGATCCTCCGGAAGCCAATATGCGTCCATGGCCGCATCTGTGCGGTCATCCAGGCCGAGGAGGAGCTCGCGCCGCGCGCCCGAGTCCAGGAGAGCGATGCAGGAGACGGATCCTGTCACCGGGATGCGGCGACTGACTGTTCCATCCAGCCCGTACACGAGCAGGCTCGCGCTGGCCGCGTCGTGTACCCACAGCTCCATGTGCTGTCGATCGAGGGCGAGGGAAGTGGGGGCGGGCGCTGCTGATCGCCCGGTCCTCGCGGCAGTTCCCAGACCCTCGAGTTCCTCTCCACCAGCCGAGAAGAGTCGCACGCGGCCCTGGCTGGGGCAGAGCACGGCAAAGGCCGAGCCCGAGAGCGTGATCAGCTGCGTCGGAGCGACGAGTGGATCGGCTTGCGGGCCACGTATCTCGCGCACGTGGTGACCCTCCATGTCGAAGAGTTGCAGCCGTCCATTGTCCGTGTCCGAGACGCAGAGCCACCGTGTGCCGCGTGCCGGATCCCGGGCCAGGGTGACGTCCGAGGGCTCGAGCAGCTCCGTTGCCCCGGAGCCGCGCGTACCCAGAAACCCACCCTTCGCGAAGGAGGCATCGAGGGAATAGCTCGATTCCCTCGAGTACCGGACGACCCTCGCTGACGCCCGATCGACGACGTACAGGTCGCCGTTCGACTCGATGCACAGTCCGCTCGGTGCGAGCAAGGAAGAGAACGTGAGCGAAGCCGTGTGCGTCCCCTGTGCGTCGAACTCGTGCGCGGTGCGCGGGGCAGCGCACAGGACCCATGCACGAGTCCCGCTCATCCAGGTCTCCGCGTCGACCGCCCCGGTGAGATCGACCGGAACGTCCCAATCGATGGGTTGGGGCGGAGGCAAGGAAGACGGCCAAGTGATCTCGCCCGGTGCGTTGGCGTAGAGGACGCCGCGCGAGTCACGCAGGGCCACCCGCAGCTGAGGCGCCCCCGTCGGAGCCACGGGAATCGAGATCACGCCAGACCCGAACGGGCCGCTTGCCTCGAACTCGCCATCCGCATCGAGGTCGAGCAGGAAGGAGGAGATCGAGAGATCCGAGCGAGCTGTCAGGGTGATGGTAAGAAGCGACCCCGGTTCGGGGACCTCTGGCTCGACGGCCATGGTGAACGCCGGCCGAGGCTCGCTGGAATTGTGGACCAGGAGTTCTCTGACGGTGATCGCGCCGTTCGCTCCGGTTCCTTCGAAGCGGAAGCGGCTGTCGCCCTCGGCAAGCGGCAAGTTCCAGATGTAGAAGTGGTCGCCGTACCGTTCGGCGTCCACGCGCAGCGGGCGGGTCATGCGCACCGCAATGAACTCTCCGCTCGCTACCTCGAACGTCAGTGCGGTGGCTTCCACCTCGAGTTCGGCAGCCGAGCCTGTGCTCAGGATGAGCTCAGGGCCCTCCACCACCTCGGGCCCGGATCCCCGGCCGCATGCCCCAAGCGAGAGGAGGAGAACGAGAGCGGCGGAGCGCCTGCCCGTACCCCGCGCTTTCCACGGGACATCGGAGTGGGCCCCATTCCGATCGTCATTAGTGTTCATGTTCGAGCCTTCACGGGTTTCTCTGGATCGGCCCGGGCAACCGCACGCGCCGAAGGGGCACTCACAGCTCGGGGCTTGCCCAATCACGAAGAGGGGAGGAGGGTCTCTCCCCTCACGGCAAGTCTTCGGTCTTCGTGCGCCGCCTCTCGGGGAGCTGTCATGACCCGCCCGCGTGGCCGTGCGCAACCTCCTTCGTCTCGCCAGCGACGAAGCCCGCCTCATCAAGCTAGGTGAGCACTCGCAGAAGACGTTCGGAGGCCGAGTCTTCGTCGACCTCGGCGGAGTTCACGAAAAAGCTCGAGCAGCTCTCGGCGCCCTCGGAACGCTACAAGCTCGAGGGCGTGCTCGCGCGCTGCAGCATGGTCGCTTCCGCTCGGAACGCTCCTGCTCCCGAAGTCACTGTGCATTGAGGTTCGACCCCAGGAGCGTCGCGCTTCGCCGCTTGAGTGAGGGAGCTGGAAGGAGCCCGCATCACCCGCGCAACCGCAGCCTCAGCAAGCCCGCGAGTTTGATCTGCGCACGGCGGTACATCTCCTGGGCAGCGTGGGGGCCGGGGATGCCGAGGGTGCGGGCGATGTCTTCCCAGGGAGTTGCAGAGTAATCGCGCAGGAGGATCAGCTCGCGGTAACGGTCGGGAAGCGACTCGACGCAGGCGTCGTAGATCTCGCGCAGCTCGGCGTTGGCCACCATCGAGGAAGGTGAGGGACCGCCGTCGGGGGGAGCCAGGCCGAGGGCGCTCTGGCTCCCCTGGTGAGCGAGGTCATCGATCGGCACCTCTCTCTCCTGCTTCTTGATGCGGTCGGCGGCGTCGCGGATCTGGTTCTCGGCGATGGCGGCCAGCCAGTTGATCAGCGAGGAGTGGCCCCGCGGCTGGAAAGAGCCGAGCTTCTCGGCGGCCTTCTTGAGGGTGTTCTGAACGAGGTCGCAGGACTCCATCGCCCCGCGCACCTTGGCCCCCATGCGGATGCGGACGATGCGATAGACGCGGTCGTAGTAGCGCTCGAGGAGCTCGTTCAAAGCTGCCCGGTCGCCCGTCTGGGCGCGATTCAGGAGCACCAACGAGGGTGAGAAGTCCGCCAGAGGCGGGAGTTCAGAGCCGTCCTTGGACGTGGGAGTGGGCGAGGCGCTCATGGCTTCTCCGGAGCGGGAGTTGCCATGGTAAGGGGCCGCGAGGGGGAACGGCCCACGGCCTTTTCTCGAGTTCTGTGTGCTTTTCCGAGGTCCGAGAGCCTCACAAAAGCCGTCGCTTCGCCTCCGAGAGGTATCATCCGGCGGACGTGCCGTCCGTCTCGTGGCCGTCCGTCTCGAAGGAGGAGAATCATGTGGCTCGTTCGATCGCTCATCCTCGTCAGCTGTCTAGCTCTGGCCGTTCCCGTCAGCGGTCAAGGGGCGCCGCTCGCCATCCGCATGAAGACCGGCGACACGGTGCGCTACCTGGTTGAGAACCAGATCGAGACCGACGTCGAGTCCATGGGGATCCGCTTCCTGACCCTTATCGAGCTGAACCAGGAGATCGAGCTCGTGGCCCGCGAGATCCCCGACGCGGGGCCAATCAAGCTCGACCTCCGCATGCAGCGCGTGTGGGGCGCGATCACCACCCCGATCCTTGTCGCGGAGTTCGACTCGCTCGACCCGAAAGACAGCTACCCGGTGGCCATCGATTCCAAGGTACGCCAGCTCTTGCTCTTGAGCGGCAAGACGCTCGAGGTCGTGGTACAGCGCAACGGCCGGGTCGCGAGCCTGAAGGGCTACGCCGAGATTTACGCCGGTACGCCGCTCTTCGAGCTACTCAAGAAGGACGGCGAGCTCCTGACGAACGCGAGCTACCAGGAGGAGGTGCAGCTCCTGTTCGCGCCGCTGCCCTCGCTTCCCCTGGCGGAAGGCGCCGCATGGAACTCCGCCTACAGCTTCTCGGTGTTCGAGCGCAGCTTCCTGCTGGAGCCACGCTGCGAGATGCGCGAGCTGACCAAGGCTTCAGCCCAATGGTCGTTCTCCGCGCTGGCCGAAGGCGAGAAGGGCACGGTCCCGGCCGCCGTGCCCGCCGGCGCTTCGAAGGAGGAGCCGCTCACCGCGGCCGGGCTCCTGGCCGGCACAAAGATCCGCTCCGCTTCTTTCCAGGGTGTCTCGACCGTGTCGCTGACCGACGGGCTCCTGGAACATCAAACCGCCGAGCGTGTCGTGGGAGCAGACGTCCCCAATCCGCTCGGCGGCCCCAAGCCCATTCCCACGGTCGTGACGCAGCGGATCGAGCTCCGCCGCATCCGAGTGCCGTCGCAGACCGCGAAGTAAGACACCGGCGCAGTCGAAGCCAAGGCGATGGGACGCGACACGGCCACCGACCCCGCGTCCGAGCTCTTCGCCCGTTTCATCGGCCGCCGCGACGCGGGCGAGGCCCTCGACTTCGAGGCCTTCTGCCGGGAACACCCCGAGCGTGCCGGTGAGCTGCGCACGCTCCACGCCGACTGGCTCCATCTGCAGGAGGTCTTCGAGCACCTCGGGTTCTCGGCCTCCTTCCCGGACCGCATCCGCGAGCGCTTCGGCGAAGGGGTCGATCCCGAGATCGCACTGGCCGAAGGCGAACACGCCGCGTCGGTGGCGAGCCCGGAGGACGTCCCGCTCCTCCGGAACGGCAGCCAGACGCGCTACACGCTGCGCGACCGGCTCGGTCAGGGCGGTCAGGGCGAGGTGTTCTCGGTGTGGGACGAGAACTTGCGCCGGCCTCTCGCGATGAAGATCGTCGATCCGCGGCCCGCGTCCAGCCGCCCGCGCACGGAGCTCGACTCGCGCAAGCTCGCGCGCCTGCTCGAGGAAGCGCAGATCACGGCCCAGCTCGACCATCCCGGCATCGTTCCCGTGCACGAGCTCGGCCTCGATCCCGAGAACCGCGTGTTCTTCACGATGAAGCTCGTCAAGGGGGAGAACCTGCTGGCGGTCTTCGAGAACGTGCAGAAGGAGGCGGAGGGGTGGAGCACGACGCGCGCGCTCGGGGTCCTCCTGCGCGTGTGCGAGGCCATGGCCTACGCACACCAGAAAAACGTGATCCACCGCGACCTGAAGCCGGCCAATGTGATGGTTGGGCGTTTCGGCGAGGTGTACGTCATGGACTGGGGACTGGCGCGCGTGCTCGGTCGCACCGACCGGAAGGACATCCGCCTGCGCGTGGAGAACGCCCCGGGGGTCGCGGCGACGCGAGCGGACACGGTGGAGCTCCTGCGCAACCGCCGCGCGCTGGATCCCGATTCGCCGCTCGTGACCATGGACGGCGATGTGGTCGGCACTCCCGCCTACATGCCGCCCGAGCAGGCGCGCGGCGAGCTCGAGGCCATGGGCCCGCCATCGGACGTCTATTCCCTGGGTGCGATCCTCTACCACCTCTTGACCGGCGCCGCGCCCTACACAAGACCGGACGAGCGCCTGAGCAACACCGCCGTTCTGGCGCGGGTCCTCGAGGGTCCGCCGGAGCCGCTGCGCGAGCGCGCGCCCGACGCTCCGCCGCCACTGGTCGCGATCTGCGAGCACGCTATGGCGCGCCCGAGCATCACGCGCTACCCCTCGATGCTGGCCCTGGCCGACGACTTGCGCGCGTACCTCGAGGGGCGTGTCGTGAGCGTCTACGAGCGGGGACTCGCGGCCGAGTTATGGCGTTGGGTGCAACGCAACAGCGCGCTCTCCGCCGCCTTGATCTCCGGCGTCCTCCTGGTCGTCGCGGGACTCGGCACCGCGGCCTACCTGCAGGGCCAGCGCTTGCGCGATGCCCGCTGGTCGAGCTACATCGCGAATCTGCCCCTCGCGCAGGTGAACTCGAGATCGGACGCCGCCGAGGCCCACCGCCGCCTCATGGCCTGCCCGGAGGATCATCGCAAATGGGAATGGAAGCACGTCGCGTTGAGCTCCGACCTCGCGTCACTCGTTCTGAAGGGCCATTCGGCAGCAATCACGGACGTCGACATCACTGCCGATGGTTTACTGGCGGTCTCGGGATCCGCCGATGGCACGGCGCGCCTATGGGACCTCGCGTCCGGGTCATGCCAGGCGGTGCTGGGGGAAGGTGGCGCCCGTGTGAACAGCGTGGCCTTCTCACCGGAGGGAACCAGCGTCTACGCGAGTTCCGCGGATCGCCAGATCCGCGTTTGGGGCGTGATCGGTGAAAAGCTGATCAAGCGGCTCGACGGCCCTGACGATGCCGCCGTGCAGTGCATGGATGTCGATTCGGCCGGACGCCTCGCCGCAGCGTGCGAAGACGGCAGCCTCCTCGTCTGGGATTCCCCTGCGAAGGATCTAACCCCGCGCACGCTTGCTGACCCGAATTCACACTTGCTCGCGGTCCATTCGCTGGCTTTCGGCCAGGAAGGAGTGCTCGTGAGTGCCTCGCGCCAGGCCGTGCAGCTCTGGGACCTGACCACGGGTGAAGCCCGGACGATCCGCTGCGCGACGGGTGCCATGTCGGCGGCCTCGGACGGCAGCCTGGCCATGGCCGACATGCTGGGGCCCGGTCTGCAGATCCGAATCCCCGTTGCGGGCCACGCGCTTCCGGAGGCCGTTGGCCCCGGCTATTCCAGTGGCCACGCGCGGGAGATCAACTGCCTGTCTTTCGATTCAGCGGGCGACTTCCTGGCGACGGGTTCCAGCGATCGGCTCATCCACGTCTGGGACGTCCAGAACGCGGGAACCATTGCCAGCGTGCTTCCGGGGCACGAAAGCGCGGTGACCGCAGTTGCCTTCGGTAACGGCGGCCGGACGCTGATCTCGGGTTCCGAGGATGGAAGCCTCAGGGTGTGGCACTCGGGAACGCGCGCCGAGCACGCGCTCGTGGCGGGCGTGTGGGGAGTGCTCGGACTAGCCTTTCTTGGCGCAGAGAGCGAGCTGGCTCTCCTGACCGGCGATGGGTACCTGACGCGCATCGATGCGCTGTCGGGGGATCTACATGCGCGGGAGTTCGAACGGGCTTGGGTCACGCAGACCGAGATCACGGATACGTGGGTCGGACGGCCGAAACTGACGCACGGCACGGGCGCGCTGAGCCCCGACGGCCGGCACATCGCCATCGGTCGGCTCGATGGACACGTCCAGCTCTTCGAGACGAGCACGCGCACCCTGGTCGCGGACCTCGACGGACACGGCGCGCGCGTGACGGGGTTGGCGTTCTCCACGGAAGGTCGCCGCCTCATCTCGAGCAGCGCGGATGGCACGGTGCGGCTCTGGGAACTCGAAGCGCCCCGCGGTCTGGAGACGTTCTCGCTCGAGGGACCGATCCCGACTGCGGTCGCCTTCCTGCCGGAAGGACGGCAGATACTGTGGGGCTCGCAGGCAGGCGAGGTGGGAATCCTCGACCTCGCTCGCAAGCAGACGGTGGCCGCGTGGCCGGTCTCGAACGAGCCCGTCAGGGCCATGACGCTGAGCCCGGATGCCACGCGGCTCGCGTGCGCTTCCCTGGTGGGACAGCTCGATCTCTGGGACCTGGAGCGGCGCACCAAGCTGCTGATGATGCGCATCCCACCGATGTCTCACGGGATTCTCATCAGCGCGTTGGCCTTCAGCCCCGACGGGGAGCGGCTGGCAGCGGCCACCGAGGGCGGCGGGATCGTCCTGTGGGAGACGCGTGCCACGAGCGCCGCAGCCTGGGCCGATAGCTGGGTCGCCGTGGTTCGGAGCCTCCAGCCCTCGCTGGGCGAGTTGCGCGCCGCCCAAGGGGTGCTCGAGCAAGCAGCCAAGACCATGACCAGGGACCTGCTTCAGCAGCACTTCTTCGTCGATGCGGCGCTGGCCAGCTTGCTGCAGCGTCAAGAGCTGGTTCTCCCCCTGCGCGAACTCGTGGCGCAAGAGCTCCTGGCGCTCGGCGACCTCGGGCCCGAGGAGCTCCTCGAGATCGCGCTCGACATCGTCATCGAGCCCGAGCGTTCCACGAGCGCCTACCAGCGCGCGCGGCTGGCCGCGGAGACCGCCAGCCAGCGCAAGTCGGAGAACCAGTTGGGCTTCGCGACCCTGGGCGCGGCGCAGTTCCGACTCGGTGAAACAGGCGCAGCGCTCGCGACCTGGGAGCAAGCGCTTTCGCTCTCGGGATCGGACACCGAAGAGGCCCTCGCCTTCACCCACGCCTTCCGCGGGCTATGCCTGGCCCGGCTCGAACGTCCGGACGAGGCGGCGCAAGAGCTTGGCATCGCGCGGGAACGAGCAGCACGATTGGACTCCCCGCGCCTCCAGGCATGCATCGGCGAGCTGGAACGCGCGCTCTCCGTGCCGCGCTGACATCCTTCGAGAAGACAGCGCGTGCTTCGAGGCTCTCCTCGGAGTTCGCGCAGGCCGCGTCACACGACGAAGCGAGGGTGAGCCCACCCGCGCGGACTCACCCTCTTCCACGAAGAACCCGATCTAGGGCATCACGCTGCTGACCGAGTTCGGCAGACGCGGGAGGAGCGACGACAGCGCTTCCTCACGCGTCATCCGCATCTGATAGGCACAGGCGACCAGTCGGAAGGTGTTCCGCAGGTGCGACTGCTCCTTGGTGATCTCGGCCTGGCGATGGTCGTTCGTGGTGCGACCGCCGGACTCGCCGCCGTGGACCGCGTTCGAGCCGCTCGTGGCCGATTCGTCGCGGCTACGCGTCTCGATGAAGCCTCCCTCGACTCGCTCGTTGAGCTCGATGTCGAGGATCAGGTCCCATTCGTAGACCTTCGAGAAGTTCTCCATCGCCGCGCTCGCGACCGACCCCATGATGCCCCCCGCCACGGCTCCGCCGATGATCCCGACGGTCCCGGCTCCGCTGCCGGCGTAGGCCCCCCCGATGGTCCCGACGATTGGCGCGACCGCTTGGACGGCTTTCATGGCCGACTCCCCCCCATCGAAGGACTTCGCCTTGTCGAAGTGGCGCAGCGTCGCGACGAGTTGGAAGTCGGCATCGCGCGAGTCGCTGATCTCGTAGCCTGCGCCGACCACGGCCTGCCGGATCTGGTCGGTCAGATCCAGGCCAGCTCCGACGGCGTCCTTGAAGGGCCGGATGAAGACGGTCGGATGGTCGGACCGCGGAAGGTCGAGCTCCGGCCGAGCGATCCACTCCATCTTGGCCTGGGGATCCGCGTACTCGTTCCCGACGAGTCCCGCGGTGGCACGACATCCGAGTAGACCCGCAGCGAACGCGGCGGAGAAAGAGACGAGAGCTTGTGACGTGAGTTTCATGGCAGTCTTCCTGAAGGGTTCTTCGGCGGGGGACTCCTGGCGGAGTCCGAACGTCTCCCTCTCCAGGGGAGGCTCGCTGTCTTGCTCACGACCTCTCTTGCTGAATCCGGGATCCCGGACCCGTCCGCTCCTGTTCTGAGCTCGCTTCCTCGACTACCCACTCAGCCAAGCCCTGTGATCGCCACGGCCCTGGGCGTGGGGCTGGCGGTGCGCCTCGTCTCGCACCACCTGTGCTTGCTCGGAGTCTTCGCCCGCGGCGAGCACGAGGATCGCCTGGTTCTCGTCGATCTCGACGCGACAACGAACCCATGACGCGGACAGCCCGCTAGACCTGAGCCAGGAGGCGCTGCTTCTGCCCTTCGAAGTCCGACTCGCTGATCAGTCCGTCCTCCATCAACTGCTTGAGGACGCGGAACTTGCCCTTTAGCTCTTCGGCGGTCAGGTGACCGGCACCAGCAGGGTCCGTCCCGGAACCGGGCGGATCGGAATGCGCGAGCGGTCGAAGATGCGTGACCAGTTCCTGGCCCAGTGCCGCGCCCGCTCCGAGACCGAGACCTGCGCCCAGGGCTGCACCGGAGGTCCCCGGATTCTGGGCCGCATCGCGCAGGGCGTCGGCAGCGGCGATCGCGCGGTACTTGTCCGCGTCCTGCGCGGCCACGCCCGAGGCGCGATCGATCATCTTCTGCACTTCCAGCGGAACCGTTACGGCCTCGATCAGGAGGTCCACCAGCTCGATACCGTACTGCTCGAAGTCCGTGCGCACGGCCTGCTTGATGGCGAGACCGATCTCGGAGTACAGCACCGGCAGATCGAGGATGGACTTCATTCGCTCACCGATTCCCTCGTTCAGCCTGGAGACGATCGCGGTGCGAAAGAAATCGGTCAGCGCGACGGTGGTCTCGAGTCCACGCGTTCCGACGATGGTGGTCAGGAACACGCGCGGGTCACGGAGGCGGATGGAGTAGGAGCCGTGCGCGCGGAGCGCTACCATGCGCAGGTCGGTGTCGCGGAACACGACCGGCGTGGACGTCCCCCAGCCAAGGTTGACGAAGGTCTTCGTCGCCAGGAAGTACACGTAGGAACGGAAGGGCGACTTGTCGCCGAAGGATAGGCCGATCAGCTTGGTCAAGAGCGGCAGGTTCTGCGTCGTCAGCGTGTGCCGCCCAGCCTGGAACATGTCCAGGCAGCGTCCGTCGCGGAAGAAGGCCGCGAGCTGGCTTTCCTGGATGACGAGCTGGCTGCCGAGCTGGAACTGGCCAGAGCCCTCGGCTGGCTGGCGTGCGACGATGATCTCGCCGGACTCGTCGAAGAACTCGAGGATGTCGAGAGCCATGGAGGGATTCCTCTATTACAGGCCAAGCCGGTCCACGGCCGAGCGCAGGCGATTCGCGCCGCTGGCGAGTTTTTCGAAGCTCGCCGTGACGTCTTTGTCGGTGAGCAGGGCGGCGTCGGAAGCCAGTCCAAGAGCCGCGGCCGCGAGGTCCGCTTCTGCCAAGTCGTCCGCGGCGTGCGCCGGGGCGGCCTCCTGCGAGCCGAGTCCGCCGCCGTGCGAATGGGAGAGTGCCGCGACGAGCGGCTCGAGTCGCTTGACCAGCTGGTCAGCTTGCCGCATCTGAACCGTGTCCTTCAGACTCAGGCCGCGCACACGCGTGACGGCTTCCTTCACCTGCCGACCACAAGCCGCGTGGCTCGTGCGCTTCGCCAGCACGGGAGCCTCGGCCGCGGCGATGGTCGAAGCCGTGCCGGCGAAGCCGCCGGCGATGACGAACGCCACGAGCGTCTCGAGCAGCAGCAGGGCGAAGAACGCGCCGTCCATTCCTCCGTCGCCGCGGATCGCCGCATACGAGAGGGTCGTGGCCAATCCTGCCAGCCCGTAGATCGCGATCAGGTCGATCAGAACGGTCGCCGTCGCGCCACCGCTCCCGCTGCGTCGTGCGATGAACAGCATCAGCACGAGGCCGATCCCGGTCTCGATCATGGCCAGGAAGCCTGCGATCAGGTTTGGCATCAGGCCGCGCTCCGAGGGTACGAGCAGGAACGAGATGGTGAGCGTTGCCACCACGCATGCCACGGTCAGGATGCCGACGATCAGCAGCTGGCGGTTCGATCCGGAGGGACGAGAATCGGTCACGATCTTGCTCCTTTGCCTTTCTGGCTCGCAAGCCGGGCAGCATCCAATGCCGCGACGAGATGGGCGACCCACCCCAACGCACACCAGGACAAGGGCCATGCGATGAGGGTGGCCACGAAGAACGCAATGCCTCGGCCGAGCCGCCCGCAATACAGCTGCCCCAGGCCGGGCAGGCCGAAGCTGAGCAGGAAGGCGATGCCCGCCGAGGGCGCGTCGGCCCGCTCGACATAGACGAGCTGCGTAGTCGCGGCAGCAGGCAGGGCGGCCGCGGACAAGGCTGCAACGACCTCCATGACCGAGCCGCACTTCACGCACCGAACGGCCCCCGGCTTCAGGCCGGCTCCGCAGTTCAGGCACTGCTTCATCGAGGTTCCTCCCGCCTCGGGGCGCACGCTCGCGCGCCGGCACCGGCCTTTCTGCTTCGTCGTTCGCGCTCCACGGCGCAGGGAGGGGAGGGTAGGGCGGCGATTCACGCTGAGACTCGGATTCTGATCGGGAGCGGTCCACCCGGCGGAGAGTCGAGCCGCGAGACGGGGCCGCTACCATCCGCCCGCCAACGATGGATCAAGAAGAGGAGCTCGCGTTCCTACGTTTCCTGGGTGCGCCAGGGGCGGCCGATCCGCGGCATTCGTCCGGATGGACGCGGAGCGGGCGCGCACGGCATCATCGCGGCGTGACTTCCTCTCGGACCGTGCCCCGCGCCCTACTTACGAACCTAGCCCTCGCGCTGGGCGCGTGTACGCAGGAAGCCCGGGAGTTCCAGGGCGGTCTGACGGTGAACGCGCCGGGCGCCGCGCCGGGCTACGTGCTCTACGCCCCGCTGACAGCGACCACGACGTTTCTCGTCGATCGTGAGGGCAAGGTGCGGCACAGCTGGAAGAACCCGCTCTCGACTCTGTCGCTGTACCTGCTCGACGATGGAACGCTGTTGCGTTCGGCGCGGGTCGAGGCGAACGCGACCTTCAACCGCGGCGGCCGCACCGGCGTGATCCAGCGGCTCGCGAAGGACGGCGCGGTGCTGTGGGAGTTCGAGCTGTGCGACGACACGGGCAGCATGCACCACGACATCGAGCCGCTGCCGAACGGCAACGTGCTCGCGATCGCGTGGGAGCGTGTCTCGGTCGAAGCTGCGCTCGCGCTCGGCCGCGACCCGGCCTTCGTGCATCCGGACGGTTGGTGGCCTGACCGAGTCATCGAGATCGAGCCCGCGCTCCCGAGCGGCGGGCAGATCGTGTGGGAGTGGCGCTCCCGCGACCACCTCGTGCAGGACTTCGACGCCACCAAACCGAACTACGGCGTCCCAGGCGAGCACCCCGGCCGCATCGACGTCAACGCTCTGAGCCGCGGCGAGAGAACGATGACCGAGGAGGAGCAGCGAGCCCAGGAGGAGCAGCTCGCGGAGATGGCAGGGCTCGGCTACGGCGGCGGCGATGACGTGGAGGACGGCGATGGCGCGAAGAAAGAGGGCAAGCGCGAGCGCTCACGTCATCCCAAGGACGACTGGCTGCACCTCAACAGCATCGACTACGACCCCGCGCACGACCTGGTCCTGCTCTCCTCGCCCGAGTTGAACGAGATCTTCGTGCTCGACCACTCGACCACCACCGCGGAGGCGCGCGGCTCGAGGGGCGGGCGCTTCGGCCAGGGCGGCGACCTCCTGTGGCGCTGGGGCAACCCGCGCAACTACGGCCGCGGAGCGCCGGCCGATCAGCAGCTCTACTTCCAGCACCAGCCCGACTGGGTGCGCCCGGGCCTGCCCGGCGCGGGCCACGTGACGGTCTTCAACAACGGCCTCGGGCGGCCCGGGCAACCCTTCAGCTCGATCGATGAACTGGAGTTGCCCTTCGATCCCGAGCGCGGCTTCGTGCGCGCGCCCGAGGCGGCCTTCGGGCCGACGAAGCCGGTCTGGAGCTATTCGGACGCACAGACCAAGCGCTTCTACTCCTTCTTCATCTCGGGCTGCCATCGCCTCGCGAACGGCAACACCTTCGTCTGCGCCGGCCAGCAGGGACGCCTGTTCGAGGTCACGCCGGCGGGCGCGATCGTGTGGGAGTACTGGAACACCGCCGGCGGCGAGCTGGAGAACGTCTTCAACACGGGACGGGTCAACCTGGTCAAGAAGACGGCCGTCTTCCGCGCGACTAAGCTCGCGCCGGACCACCCCGGCCTGAGGGCGCTCGGCGTCATGGAGTAGCGGTGGAGTAGCTCGCCCGAGAGCTGCGCGCGTTCACGCTCGGTTCGCGCGCGTAAGCATCGCGTCGGTGGAGCCCGCGCACGACCTCGTCCTGGCCGCATACACGATCCGTGCGCGCGCGCGCTCCGCAGCCGGGGCCCGCGGCTCCGAAGCTCTCCCGTGCCGAGAGCGCCCACAGGGCACCGCAGGAGCGAGGAAAAAAAATGAAGCACGTACACGACAACGAGATCCGCGCCGAAGTCCGCTCGCTCCTCGTCCGCCAGCGTGTCGATCAGTGGCGCCTGCAAGTGCGCGTGTCCGGCGGGATGCTGCGCATCACGGGCGACCTGGTGTTCCTGCGTGGGTCCGACCCGACCCCGCCGTCGCTGGTGGAAGGCCTCGAGCGTGCACTGTCATCGACTCAAGGCGTGAAACACGCCACGCTGGACGTTTCCAACTGGAGGAAGCCCAGCGGCGGCGAATGGAAGCTGATCGAGGAGCGCGCCCCGGCCCTGGCGGTCGCGGCGTAGGTTCCCCGGGCGCCGCGCGCGGGAGAGACCTCAGGCTTCGCTCCTGCGCGCGCGCCGGCTCTCCTGCTCGAGCGGCTTCCCTGGGTCATGGCGGGGCGAGCGCGACGATCAGGAGCTCGGTCTCACGCGCGTTGCCTGCAAGCTCGAGCTCCTCGCCGCCCGCCAATCCGCGCAGCCACAGGCTGTCGCCGCCGCCGAGTTCGAAAGGCTCTTCCTCGCCGGTCACGCGCGCGACGAGCGCGCCCGCGAGCACGTGCACGAAGGCTTGCGTGGTACGCAGCAGCTCGCGCGCGCGCCGTGCGCCGAGCGCCAGCGCAGAAACCTCGGCGCGCGCGCGCTCAGGCCGCAGGATCACGTTGAAGTCGGCCACCGGGCCCGCGACCAGCGTCGCGCGCGTGGGCCAATCACCCGAGAAGCGATAGGGCTCGAGGCGCCGCAGGCGCGCGACGCTGGTCGCGGGCCCGGTGGC
>JABFRZ010000313.1 GCA_013140785.1 Planctomycetota bacterium
GGCACGTTCCCGGCGTGGGCGCGGATCGCCGCGTAGAGCTCGGCGCGCGCCTCGCCGTGGTCGAACGGCTGGCCTGCGCGGTCGAGGGCCGAGACCCCGCGCAGCGGCAGGAAGATCCGCGCCGGGCCGCGCGAGCGCGCGACCTTGCTCGCGAGCTCGCGCCCGAGCTGAGCGTTCTCCTCGGCCGTCGTGCGCATCAGCGTCACGTTGGCGTTGTGGCGGTGGAACCTCCGTCCCGCGAACTTCGCCGGCACCGTGTCGAACGCCAGGAAGTTCACCATGTCGAGCGCGCCCACCGAGACTACCTGCGGGATCCCGGCGCGCGCGGCGGCGGTCAGGCGCTCGGGGCCGGCCGAGAGCACGCCGCCCACGAGCTCGTCGGCGAGCTCGGTGGTCGTGACGTCGAGCACCCCGGCGATCAGCCCGGAGTCGATCAGCGCCTCCAGCGTGCGCCCGCCGCTACCGGTGGCGTGGAATACGAGCACCTCGAAGCCGGCTGTTTCCAGCACGGCCCGCGCGTGCTCGACGCACGGCGTGGTCACGCCGAACATCGTGGCCGCCACGAGCGGCCGCTCGTCCGCGCTCGCGGCCGGCAGCGTGCCCTGCGCCATGCCCGCCATGGCCTGCGCGGCGCGCGCGAGCACCACGCGGCTGATGCGGTTCAGCCCGGCCAGGTCCACCACCGAGTGGAGCATCGCGATGTCCGCCGTGCCGACGTAGTGCCCGACCGCGCCCGCGGCCAGCGTGCTCACCATCAGCTTCGGCACGCCCAGCGGGAGCGCGCGCATCGCCGCCGTGCCGATGGTCGTTCCGGCCGAGCCGCCGAGACCCAGCACGCCGCTGAGCTTGCCCTCCGCCTGGAAACGTCGCGCCAGCGCCGCAGCTCCGCGAGCGGCCGTGTCCACCGCCGGGCCGCGCTCGCCCTGCGCGCGCACCGCCGCGAGTGTCGTCCCCGCCGCGCGGAACAGTTCTTCCCTCGTCACGTCTGGCCGAACCTGTGGCTCCCCGAGCGACCCGCAGTCCACCAACACGACCTCGACGCCGGCTGCGCGCAAGTGGTCGCGCACGAAAGCCGCCTCGTGCCCCTTCGTGTCGAGCGTGGCCAGCAGGAGGACGGGCATCGTTCTACTCAGTCGCCCGCGGCCCGCGCGGGCGCGCGCTCGAGCAGTGGGAGCGGGAACTCGCGTGACGGCCGGTGCTCGCGCGCCAGGATCGAGTGCATCTCCGCCACGATCTCCGCGTGCTCGGCGGCGACGTTCTTCGTCTCGCGCTCGTCCGCCTCGAGGTCGTAGAGCTCGAGCGGCGCGAGCTCGCTGAGCAGGTTCTTGCGGATGCCCTTCCAGCGCCCGAGTCGCAGCGCCTGCTGGCCGCCGTAGCCGTTGAACTCCCAGAACAGGAACTCGTGCGCGGGCGCGCGCTCGCCGGAGAGCTCCGCGGCGAAGCTGAGACCGTCGATCCCGTCCGGCACCGCCACGCCCGCGAGCTCGAGCAGCGTCGGCATCAGGTCGTAGTGCGCGCCGAGCCACGCGCTGGTCTTGCCCGCCGGCACGCGTCCGGGCCAGCGCGCGATCAGCGGCACGCGGATACCGCCCTCGTAGAGCTCGCCCTTGCGCCCCCGCAGTCCGCCTGTGCTGTCGAAGAAGCGCGTGTCCACGCCGCCGGCGTCCGGCGTCGGCCCGTTGTCGCTCACGAACAAGACGAGCGTGTTCTGCTCCAGCGCGAGCTCGCGCAAGAGGTCGAGCACGCGCCCCACGTCGCGGTCGAGGCGCGAGATCATGGCCGCGTAGGCCGCGCGCGGAGTCGAGTGCGGCAGGTAGCCGCGCTCGCCGCGATACGGCCGCTCCTCGAAGCGACCCTCGTAGCGCGCGAGGTCCTCCTGCTCGGGCTGCAACGCGACGTGCGGCAGCGTGAACGGCAGGTAGAGAAAGAACGGCTGCACGTGCTCGCGCCGCAGGAAGCCCTCGACCTCCTCCAAGAAGAGGTCCGGCGCGTACTGCGTGCCCGTTTCACCGTCGGCGCGGTTGCCCGCCAGCGGCACGCGCTTCCCGTCGCGCCACAGATGGCCGGGGTAATACGTCTGCGCCTGGCGTTGGCAATAGGCGCCGAACCAATGGTCGAAGCCCTGCGCGCTCGGCTCGCCGCTCGACTTCGGCCCGCCGAGGCCCCACTTGCCGACCATCGCGGTCTCGTAGCCGGCGCCTTGCAGCAGCTTCGGCAGCGTCACGGTTCCCGCCGGCAGCGCGAGCTGGCCCTCACCCCACATCTCGAAATTGTCGCGCACGAAGGCGTGCCCCCCGTGCAACCCGGTCATCAAGGAGCAGCGCGTCGGCGCGCACACCGGTGCCGCGGCGTAGAACTGCGTGAAGCGCAACCCCTCGCGCGCCATCGCGTCGATCCGCGGCGTCTCGATCTTCTCCTGCCCGTAGCAGCCGAGCTCGCCGATCCCGAGGTCGTCGGCCACGATCAGGATCAGGTGCGGGCGCTTCACGCTCGCGGGCACAGGTTCCTGTCCGGCCGCGAGAGAGATGCCCGCGAGCGCGAGCACTCCAGCGATCCAAGTACGGAGCCGAGTCATCGGAGCGCCCACTCTACCGGCGAGCGCGCCCTTCGCCGTAGAGTCGTGCGCCGCGATGCTGCTCACGATCACCACCACCGCCCGGCCCGCGACCGACCTCGGGTTCTTGCTGCACAAGAACCCGTCGGCGGTGCGCAGCGTGGACCTGGCGTTCGGCGCCGCGCACGTCTTCTACCCCGAGGCGACGGACGAGCGCTGCACGGCGGCGCTGCTGCTCGAGGTGGACCCGGTGAAGCTCGTGCGCGGCGGCGCCAAGGGCGAAGGCGCCAGCGTGGACCAGTACGTGAACGACCGGCCGTACGCCGCGTCGTCGTTCCTCTCCGTCGCGATCGCGCAGGTGCTCGGCACCGCACTCGGCGGACGCAGCAAGGACCGGCCGGAGCTCGCGGCCTCCGCGATCCCGCTCGTGGCCCGCATCGCCGCGCTCCCGTGCCGCGGCGGCGAGGCGCTGCTGCGCCGGCTCTTCGAGCCGCTCGGCTACGAGATCCGCGCGGAGGGGCACGCGCTCGACGCGCGCTTCCCCGCGTGGGGCGAGAGCGCGTACTTCACCGTGACGCTCGCGGCGACGGTGTGTCTCAGCGATCTGCTGACGCACCTCTACGTGCTCATTCCCGTGCTCGACGACGAGAAGCACTACTGGGTGGGCGAGGAAGAGATGGAGAAGCTCCTGCGCCACGGCGCGGGCTGGCTCGTGGCACACCCCGAGCGCGAGCTGATCGCGCGGCGGTACCTGAAGCACCAGCGCGGTCTGATGCGTGACGCGCTCGCGCGCCTCGCTCCGGAGGACGATCCCGACCCTGACGCCACGCGCGAGGTTCGCGACGAGGGCGAGGCCTCGATCGAGCGGCGGATCTCCCTGAACGAGCAGCGCATGGGCGCGGTCGTGGCGGTGCTCCGCGGCGCCGGAGCGAAGTCCGTCCTCGACCTCGGCTGCGGCGAGGGCAAGCTGCTGCGCGCGCTGCTCGACGACCCCGCGTTCGAGCGCATCGTGGGCATGGACGCGTCGCACCGCGCGCTGGAGCGGGCGCGTGAGCGGCTCCGCATCGATCGCATGGCGCCGATGAAGGCCGCGCGGCTCACGCTGTTGCACGGCTCGCTCGTCTATCGCGACAAACGCCTCGCCGGCGCCGACGCGGCGGCCGTAGTCGAGGTGATCGAGCACCTCGACGCCGACCGCCTCGGCGCGTTCGAGCGCGTGCTTTTCGAATTCGCGCGGCCCGCCACGGTCGTCGTCACGACGCCGAACGCGGAGCACAACGTGCGCTTCGAGGGCCTGCCCGCGGGCCGCTTCCGCCACGCCGACCACCGCTTCGAGTGGACGCGCGCCGAGTTCTGCGCCTGGGCCGAGCCGGTGGCCGCGCGCTTCGGCTATGGCGTGCGCTACCTGCCCGTGGGCCCCGACGACGCTGAGGTCGGCCCGCCGACTCAGATGGGGGTCTTCACCCGTGGCTGAGGCGCGCACGCTGAAGTTTCCGAAGCTCTCGCTCGTGGTGCTGATTGGCGCTTCGGGCTCGGGCAAGAGCACGTTCGCGAGGAAGCACTTCCTGCCGACGGAGATCGTCTCCTCCGACGCGTGCCGCGCGCTCGTCAGCGACGACGAGACGAGCATGGACGCGTCGAAGGACGCGTTCGAGGTGCTGCACTTCATCGCCGGCAAGCGGCTCGCGCGCGGGCTGCTCACGGTGGTGGACGCCACGAACGTCACCGCCGAGGCGCGCGCGCCGCTCGTGGCGCTCGCCCGCGAGCAGCACTGCCTGCCCGTCGCCATCGTGCTCGACCTGCCCGAGCGCGTGTGCCAGGACCGCAACGCCGGCCGCCGGGGACGCGACTTCGGCGCGCACGTGGTGCGCAACCACGTTTCGCAGCTCCGCCGTTCGCTGAGACGCCTGGCGAAGGAGGGTTTCCGCCACGTCTTCGTGCTGGAGTCGCAGGAAGAGGTCGATGCCGCGACGATCGTGCGCGAGAAGCTCTGGAACGACTTGCGCGACGACACGGGACCGTTCGACCTGATCGGCGACGTCCACGGCTGCTTCGACGAACTGCACACGCTGCTCTCGAAGCTCGACTACGCGATCGCGACGCAGACGGCGGAGGACGGCGGCGCGCGCTTCGCCGTCACCCCGCCCGCGGGGCGCAAGGCGGTGTTCCTCGGCGACCTCGTGGACCGCGGGCCGAACACGCCCGGCGTGCTGCGCCTCGTCATGGACATGTGCGCCTCGGGCGCGGCGCTTTGCGTGCCCGGCAACCACGACATGAAGCTGATGCGGAAGCTGCGCGGACGCGACGTGCAGATCACGCACGGTCTCGCCGAAGCGCTCGCCCAGCTCGAACGCGAGCCCCCGGGCTTCAAGGACCGCGTGACGGCGTTCCTCGACGATCTCGTCAGCCACTACGTCCTCGACGGCGGACGCCTCGTCGTGGCGCACGCCGGCTTGAGGGAGTCGATGCAGGGCCGCGGCTCCGGCCGCGTCCGCGACTTCGCGCTCTACGGCGAGACGACGGGCGAGACCGACGAGTACGGCCTGCCGGTTCGCTACCCCTGGGCGGCGGACTACCGCGGCCAGGCGCACGTCGTCTACGGCCACACGCCGGTGCCCGAGCCGGAGTGGTTGAACCGCACGATGTGCATCGACACGGGCTGCGTGTTCGGCGGCAGGCTGACGGCGCTGCGCTGGCCGGAGAAGGACCTCGTCAGCGTGTTGGCGGCGGCGACGTACTACGAACCCGCGAAGCCGTTCCTCCCCGAGGGAGCCGCCGCGCCCGCGCTCTCGGCGCAGCAGGCGCACGACGACGTGCTCGACCTCGAGGACGTGACGGGCCGGCGCGCCGTCTCGACGCGGCTGATGAGCAACGTGACGCTGCGCGAGGAGCAGACGCTGCCGGCGCTCGAGACCATGAGCCGCTTCGCCGCGAACCCGAAGTGGCTCGTCTACCTGCCACCGACGATGTCGCCGAGCGAGACGACGAGCCGCGAGGGACTCCTCGAGCACCCAGACCAGGCGTTCGCGTACTACCGCGGACAGGGAGTGGCGCAGGTCGTGTGCGAGGAGAAGCACATGGGCTCGCGCGCGCTTCTCGTCGTTTGCCGCGACGCGGACGCGGCCCGCAGGCGCTTCGGCGTGACGACGGGCGAGGCGGGCGTGTGCCTCACGCGCACGGGCCGCCGCTTCTTCGCCGACGCGGCCACCGAGACGTCGCTCCTCGACCGCGTCCGTTCGGCTGCCGACGCGGCCGGCCTGTGGGCGCGCTTCGAGACCGACTGGATGTGCCTCGACGCCGAACTGATGCCGTGGTCGGCGAAGGCACAAGACCTACTGCGCACGCAGTACGCCGCGGTCGGCGCCGCGGCACGAGCGGGGCTCGTTCCGTCGGTCGAGGCGCTCGCGTCGGCCGCCGCGCGCGGCGTACTG
>JABFRZ010000477.1 GCA_013140785.1 Planctomycetota bacterium
AGCTGACCCTGCGTGCGCTGCCGCCCGAGCCAGCGGACCGCGCGCGCGATCAGGCCGACACGCGCGAGGCCCTGACCACGCTGGCGCACGAGCTGGAGGGCTTGGCGGCCTACGTCGGAAAGGGCGACCGTTCCGCGCCCTCGGCCATGCCCGATCCCGCCGAGTTGCGTCGACGCGAAGCTTCGTTGCGCGAGCTGCTGGCCGACCAACCCGAGGAACTGGTCGAGCTGCTGCGCGCGCGCGTCGCCGCGCTGCGCGTCGCGATGCAGCAGGATCCCGTGCTGTGGCGTCCGGACGTGCAGCAGTTGCAGGACTTCGAGCGCCTGCTCGATCGCTCCGGAGAGGAGCTGCGCGAGCGCGTGACCTTCCGCTTCGCCGATGCGCTCGATGCCTGGCGCCACGAAGCGTTGCGCCGCCTGCTCGAGGACCTCGCGGAGCTCGCCACGCTCGTCCCGCGCGTGCGCGCGCAGCGCGAGGAGACGGAGCGGCTCGCGCGGCTCTTCGGCGCGGGCGGGGCCGGAGCCGTGGCCTGGGAAGAGGCGCGTGCTGCCATCGCGCTCTCGGCGCGCTACGGGGGGCTCAGGCTCGAGCCGATCCTCGGGCTCCTGCCGCTGGGCGAGGATCCCGCGAGTGGGCTGTTCGAGTTCCTGTTGGTCTCGAGCGGCGCGGCTCCCGAGCGCGACGAGCTGGACGGGCGCTGGCGCATGCAAGCCGAATCGGGCGCCGTGCTCGTGCTGCTCCCGGGGGGCCGCTTCCGCATGGGACAAGGCGATGGCGAGGGACCGCGGCTTCCGAAGTCGCTTCCGCAGCACGAGGTCGAGCTCGCGCCCTTCTTCCTCTCCAAGTACGAGCTCACCGTCGCGCAGGCCGTGCACCTCGGCGGATTCCCGCCCGAGAAGACGCCGCCGGCGGACGGGCGCATGCCGCTCGTGCTCGATTGGGAGCGCGCGCGAGCAATGCTGCACCGGCACGGCCTGGAGCTCCCGACCGAAGCTCAGTGGGAGTACGCGGCGCGGGCGGGTGAAAGCGCGCTCGCGCTCGAGGGCTTTGCCAACGTCTTCGCCGGCTTTGCCAATGTCTTCGACCAGGCGCGCGCCACCGCGCTGCAGGGCGAGCGCACCCACGACGACGTCACGGCGGTCGAGTTCGACGATGGCTTCTCCGGGCCCGCGCCGATCGGAAGCTTCCGGCCCAACGCCTTCGGTCTCCACGACGTCCTCGGCAACGTATCCGAGTGGTGCCTCGACCATCACGTCGGGCGCGCGTACTCGACCCTGCCTGCGCGTGTCGATGATGGGCTGCGCGCGACGGTCGTGTCCGCGCAGATGCGCTCCGTGCGCGGCGGCAGCTACGCCGATGGCACCGTCGTCTGCCGACCCGCGTACCGCGGCAGCGATTCCCCCGGCAAGCTCTCCTACAGCACCGGCTTGCGGCCCGCGCGCTCGATCTCTCCGGACTGATCGTCGTTCGGCTCGAGCGCAGCCGACAGGCGCGCCAGCGCGCGCGCGACGAGCTTGCGTGCGGCCTCGGTAGTTCGGCCCAGCTCGCTCGCGATCTCGGCGTGGCTCGCGCCGTCGATCTGCGAACGCTGCAAGACGCTGCGGTACTCGGGCGTCAGAGCGCGGAAGGCGCGTTCCAGTCGCTGGGCTTCCTCGCGCAGCATGGCGTCCTGGCTGGGACGTGCGGAGCCAGGCGCCTCGGGTTCGAAGGCCTCGTCGTCGCTGCCGGTGCCGCCAACGAGCGCCTGCTGAGTGCCCGCGCGACGCTGCGCGCGCCAGTGCCGCGCGCGATTCTGCAGCTTGTGCTCGGCCGCGGCTTGCACCCAGCGCTGGAAGCTGGCCTCGCCGCGGTCCTCGAAGCTCGAGCCCGCGCGCAGGAGCTCGCGGCAGGTCGATTGCACGATGTCCGAGGCGGATTCGCGCGCGGCGAGCTCGGGCCCCATCCGGCGCCGGACGAAGCGCGTCAGGCCGGGCAGGCTGCAGAGGATCCTCTCGGCCAGCGATGGGCGCGCAGCGCGGTTCGCCTCGTCAGGACCTTCCATCGAAGGCACAGCCTAACGCCCGACCTATTTTCGGCGCGCGCGTGTCCGGGGGAGCGCAGAGCGGGTCTCAGCCAGTGGGGAGCCCGTCCCTCGCCCGCAACCCCATCGACCTCGACCCCGGCTCTGAACCAGCTCTGAACCCGACCATGCCCTCCCGTCTCGCGCCGCGCACACGGCCCGCCGCGATCGACCTCCTCACGCCGCTCCTGGCCCTCACGCTGATCGCGAACGCCGCGTTCGCGCAGGGCGCACAAGCCGCGCCGAAGCCGGTAGCGACGCCGCCCTGCCCCTGCCCGCCGGGTTGGGAGTTGCTCGGCAACGTCGGCACGAATCCGCTGCTCCACCTCCTCGGCACGATCGGCGGCGGCGGCGGGCACACGCTGAGCGGCTTCGCGGCGACCATCGCGGGCGGCGCGGCCAACACGGCCACGAGCCAAGACGCCACGGTCGCCGGCGGGCGCTTCAGCTCGGCCAGCGGCCAGGCCGCGACGATCGGCGGTGGGAACCTGAACACGGCGAGCAACCAGTACGTCACCGTGTCGGGCGGCGACCAGAACAACGCCAGCGGCGACAGCGCCACCATCGGAGGCGGGTTCTCCAACGTGGGCGAGCTCAACGTCGCCTCGGGCCTGCACAGCTTCGCCGCCGGGTTCCAGGCACAGGCCCTGGACGACGGCGCGATCGTGTGGGCCGACAGGTCGGGCACGCCCTTCGCATCCACCGCCATCAACCAGCTCTCGGTGCGGGCTGCCGGCGGAACGCGCATCTTCTCGAACCCTGGCGCCACGACCGGCGTGTTGCTGGCGCCGGGTGCCGGAACGTGGAGCTCGGCCAGCGATCGCGAGTCCAAGGAGAACATCGGAGCGGTCGATGGACGCGAGGTCCTGGAGCGCCTCGCCGAAGTCCCGATCGCCACCTGGAACTACCGCAGCCAAGACGACGGGATCCGCCACATGGGCCCTATGGCGCAGGACTTCTTCGCGGCCTTCGGCCTGGGCCTCGGCGAGAAGACGATCGACACGATCGACCCCGACGGTGTGGCTTTGGCGGCGATCCAGGGCTTGAACGCGCTCGTGCAGGAGCAAGCGACCCAGATCGCGGCGCTCGAGGCGCGGCTGTCGGAACTGGAGCATCGGGAACCGAGGTGAGAGGAGGAACTCATCGCCCGGGCGCGCATGCGCTCGGGCGATGGGCCTCGGTCTCTCGAGTTCCCCCCGCGTCACTCCAGCGTGAGCACGAGCGCCGGCTCGTCGCGATCGACCGGCTCGACCACCAGCGTGCCCGCGGCGCGCAGCGCGCCGGCCGTGGCCTCGACCGCGAAGGTGCCGGCCGGAAGGCGCAGTGTTTCGACGAAGGACTCGCGCTCGCGGTGCCAGAGGAAGTCCTCGAGCGTGCCGGAAGGCAGGTGTACGAGCAGGCGGCCGAGGGGAATGGAGTCGGGCGCGCGCACCACGACTCGCGTGCGCCAGCCGCGCCGCAGGGGCACGTCGAGCACGGTCTCGACGCCGCTCTCGATCGCGAACGCGAGCGCGAGCTGCTCGAACTCGCCGCCGGAGACGTGCAGCGTGTACGCGTGCGGAGCGAGCGGCGGGGAGAGGCGCTCGGAGCCCGTGCCCTCGAACGGTTCCAAGAAGGGTTCGAGGACAAGATCGAGCGACTCGTCCGGCTCGAGCCCGGCCGGCACGAGGCGCACGCGCAGGCGGCCCTCCGGTTCCAGGCGCACTTCGCCCACGTCCCAGGTCTCGCCGGGTGCGAGCGCGTGCGGACCGCGTACGAGCGTGCCACGGCCCGGAGCCCGGAAGATGAGCTGCATCGGGCCCGCGGGATAGGGCCCGAGCTCGAAGCGGCCGGTGCGCGGGTCGCAGCTCTCGAACCCCGCTCCGGGCGAGCCGGTCGCCCAGGGCAGGATCTGCGCGGTCGGGAGCGGTCGTCCCGCTTCGTCGAGGAAGGTGCCGACGATGCGCGCGCTCGGGATCATTGCGTCGGACACCCGCAGGACGAGTTCGTCAGGGCTCGGGCGAACGTTCGTGCGCGCGAGCGACAGGACGAAGCCCGCGCCTGGCGCGTTGAGAGAAAGCTGGTGGAGCCGGTCGTGAACCCGCGCAAACAGGAAGCTGCCGTTGGCCTCCGTGGTCATCCCGTGCTCGTCGGGTTCCAGGAGGCCAGGCGCCTGATCGTCCAGGTAGACGCCCCACCTGGCGAGCGGCGCGCCGCGCTCGTCCAGCACGCGGCCGCGGATCTCGCCCAACGCCTCGAGCACGGCTTCCCACTGCGCGGTGCGCCCGACCTCGCTCGGGAACTCGGTGCGCGCGCTGCCGGGCGCGTCTTCGATCCAGGCGGAGAGCGTTCGGCCGGGCTCGAGCGCTCCCACGCGGAAGCTCCCGTCCGTCCGCGTGCGCGCCGAGGCTCGGAACGGTCCTTCTTCCTGGCCGACACGCACGAGCGCGCCGCTCACGGGAGCGCCCAGGTCGTCGCGCACGTGGCCCGCGAGCGCCGCTTCGGGAAGAAGCACGCCGGTGAACGATGCGCTCCCGCCCGCGGGCACCTCCACCTCGCCGCGAAGCAACGCGAGGCCGGCGCAGCGCACGAGCAGCGGACACGGCCCCGGGTTCAGGCCCGTGACGTGGAAGTCTCCCTCCTCGTCGGTGCGCGCCAGAGTTCCCCAGTCCTCGTCGAGATCTTGGTTGGCGTTGCGGTCCGTCGGGCCGGGTGAGCCCACGCGCACGACCGCGCCCGGCACGGGCTGGCCGGAGAGATCCGTCACGCTGCCGCGCAGCTCGCCACTCCCGGCGCGCAGCACGAGATGGGCGCTCACTTCTCCCTGCGGCGCTCCGAAGAAGTACGCGATCTGCGAGGGACGGTAGCCGGGCGCGCGCGCTCCGAGGTTGGCGTGCAGGATCCCGCGCAGCCGAAACGAGCCGTCGGCCGCGCTGCGTGCCACGCGTGTCCCGTGCGCGAGCTCGGGGGACTTCCCGAGCCAGATTCCCGCGCCGGCGACCGGGCGGCCCGCCTCATCCGTGACGAGGCCGGCGATGTCGAAGCCGTGGCCGACGCGGATCTCGAGCTCGGTCTCGACTCCCGCGACCACCGTGACCGTGCTCGGCGGAGCGAAGTTGCGATCGACGGTGACGCGCGCTTCGCCGACGGGCACGGCTTCGAAGCGCGCGACGCCGGCCTGGTCCGTGGCGGCCTCGAGTGCGCAGAGGTCGGGATTCTCGAGCGCGCCCGGGACCACGCGCACGACGTAATCGCTGACGCTCGTGTCAAGCGCGTGCGGGTTGTTCGGCGAGCGCACGCGCACGCGCAAGGCACCGGTGGGCTCGGCCAAGCTGCTCTGCTGGCCGCTCGGCTCCGCAACGATCTCGCGCGCTTGCGAGGCGGGACTGGTGGCGGCCGTCAGGCCAGCCGAAACAACGTCTCGTGACTCTCCGGCCGGCTCGGCGTGCTTCGCGCTCGACGGCGTGGCCACGGCCGGGGCTGCTTCTTGCGGCCAGAGGAACCATGCGAGCAACGCGAGCGCGGCGGTGGACACGGCGAGCTTGGCGGGGATCGACATGGCGGCGAGCGTGAGTCCGAGGGGCGCAGGGGAGTGGCGCGTCCAGGGCACCAGCGCCGCGAGCCAGTGCTCGCGCGCACCGAAGGAGTGGTCGAGATTGGCGCGCAGGAGCTCGAGCCCGCGGCGCGTGCGCGTGCGCACGGTCTCGACCGGGACGTGCATGCGCGCTGCCACCACGCGCGGCGGCAGGTCCTCGAGGAAGCGCAGGACGAGTGTCGTGCGCAGCGGCTCTTCGAGCGCGAGCACGGCCTCGACCACGCGCGCACGCGCCTCCTCGCGCGCCAGGATGTCGGCCGTCGAGGGGATGGCCTCGGCGCGACCGGGCTGGCTCACGGTCGTCG
>JABFRZ010000653.1 GCA_013140785.1 Planctomycetota bacterium
CCCGCAAGCGCTCGGGCGTGAGCTCGAACTGGTAGTAGGCGTGCGCGCGCTCGTCGCCCGCGCGCCCCGGGACGCTGGCGAATGGCGGCGTGTTCCAGGCGTGCAGGTGCGTGCCGATCTCGCAGTCGCCGCGTGCGTGCAGCGCGCGCAGGACCGCGGCCGATGACGGCGTGGTCGCGACCGGGTACGTGCACAGGTAGGTCGGGCGCACTCCGTTCGCGGCGCACAGCTCGGCCAGCCGCGGCAGCGCGGCGACGTTCGAGACCGAGATCGGGTCGGTGATCTTCCAACCCGGCATGTCCTCCTCGACGTCGATCGTCAGCAGCAAGCGGGGCGGCACGCTACTGTCCTTCCTCGCCCCCGAGGTACCCGAGGGCGCGCATGCCAGCCTCGACTTCGGGCGTCAGAGCGGCGGGCGGGACGTCGCGGAAGCCTTGCTCTTGCAGGAACTTCGAGTGCGTGCGCAGCTTCTCCAAGAGTTTCCGCACGAGGTCCTCGTGCTCTGCACCCAAGAACAGGTTCTTCCGCTCGGCCGGGTCCGCTGACAGATCGTACAGCGCTTCACGGCCGTAGCGCGGATCGCTCGGCGGGAAGAACTGGTTCTCCTCGGTCAGCACGAGTTTCCACGGACCCATGCGCAGACCTGAGAACACGAAGGCGCGGTGGTTCGAGTCGTCTTGGCCGAACTCGCTCTCGAGGTAGTGCAGCTCTTCCTGTTCGCGTCCTTCCTCCGTGCGCTCTCCCGCCTGCGCGAGGCGCGCGTGGAACGAGTTCCCGTCGCCGAGCCGCTCGCGGCCGGTACCGGCCAGGGCCAGGAGCGTGGCGGGCAGGTCGAGGATCTGGACCGGGCTCGCGAGCACCGCGCCCGCCGGCACGCCTGGACCGCGCAGGATCAGCGGCACGTGCACGACCTCTTGGTACAGCGAGAAGCCGTGGCCGAGCACCTCGTGCTCGAAGAACTCCTCACCGTGGTCCGAGGTCAGCACGAACAGCGTGTTCTCCCACGCGCCGAGCTCCTTCAGCTTCTCGACCAGCGTCTTCAGCCCGTCGTCGCTGTAGCGGATCTCGCCGTCATAGAGGTCGATCCCGACCTTGCGCATGCGCTCGTTGAACAGCACCGCGCCATGCTCGCCCGCGAACTCCTCGCGGTAGCGCGCGGGCGGGTCGTAGGGGATGTGCGGGTCGATGTAGTGCACGTACAGGAAGAAGCGCTGCGCGTGGTTCTTCTCGAGCCAGGGCAGCACCTCCTGGTTCACGCGCACGATGTCGTTCTCGTAGTTCCAGTTGAACTGGTGGCGCAGCAGCTTCATCAAGAGCCCGCCGAACCACGTCCCGCGCAGGCAGGCCAGCGTCACGGTGTCCTCGACCGGCGAGTCGAAGTACAGGTCGAAGCCACGGTCGAAGCCGAAGACACGCTTCAGGTTCGGGTTGGCGACGAAGCCGGCCGTGACCCAGCCGCGTTCCTGGAAGGCCTGCGCCAGCGTCTGCTCGCCCTCGGGCAAGCTGAGCATGCTGCCGTGGTAGAGCGCGCCGTGCCGTGACGGATAGAGCCCGGTCAGGATCGTGCCGGTCGCAGGCTTGGTCCACGAGGCCGCGGCCGAGGCGTCGGCGCAGCGCGTGCCCTCGGCCGCGAGCGAGTCGATGAAGGGCGAGGTCGGGCGCGGGTAGCCGTAGCACCCGAGGTGGTCCGCGCGCAGCGTGTCCACGGTCACGAACACGACGTTCGGACCCGCGCCCGCCGGACGCGGCGCGAGCGTGGCGTAGTTGGGCGCCTTCCGGAGCGGCGAGAGTTCCCAGCGCAGCACCGACCATGCGCCACAGCCAAGGAGCAGCAACCAGGCAACAACGACCAGAAAGCGCGGCAGGAGCGGGCCGCGGCGCACGCGCTGGCAGAGGCGCGTGAGCGGCCAGTCGAAGAGGCGCGCGAGTGCCCCGGCGAGCGGCACGCTCGCGAACACGGCGACACCTGCGAGCGCAAGCAACGCGGGGTCGCGCCAGCCCTCGTCGCCGCTCTTCACGATCCACAGCGCGACCCACGCGCTGAGGATCGCGCCGCCCAAGCTCCCGAGCGCATTGGCCTCGCTCGCGCGCGGCGCCCATGGACAGCGCCGTGTGAGCAGGTCGTAGACGACGAGCCCCACCAGGAACGCACAGAACCCGGTCGCGTCCAGCGCGAGCACCTGCGCGCGCGTCAAGAAAGCCAGGGCGTCCTCCGCCAGCCACGCGAGCTCGGTCCAGCCGAAGAACGCGCCCGCGCACAGGATCAGCGCAGCGGCGTAGCCGGAACCCTGCTCGTCCCTGCGCCAATGCGGCAGGAGGCGCGCGAGCCCGAGCGCCGCCAGCGCGAGGAACAGTCCCACGGCCAGGAACCCGAAGCCCTCGATGGCCGCGCTCTGCACGATCGCGCCGAGCTTCTCGAGCAGGCTCGAGGACGGGCCGGCCTGGAACTCGAGCACCCACGTGCGCGGGCCGATCACGTTCAGCGCGTGGAGGCCGCCGGCGATCAGGGCCCACAGAGCGAAGGTGCTCGCGGTGCGGAACAGGGCGCGCGTAACGTTCATGGGTCGGTGGGAGTCCCTGTTTCGGCCGCCATGACGCCCGAGCGCGCCACTTCGCGCGGAAACCTCGCCGAGAGCTGGCGGGAGAGGCGCGTCGTCTCGAAGCCGGGCCAGTCGATGCGCGTGGCGCGTCCGATGCTCGTGAAGTCCAGCGCGGCCAGGCCCTTGCGCGACACGCGCTTTTCCACGTGCGCGTAGCCGACGAGCTCCTCCAGCCCGGCCGCACGCATCTCGGCCAGGACGAAGCGCATGCCGCTCTCGTACAGCTTCTTGCCGCGGTGCGCCGGGCTGGTGAAGGCCTTGTAGATGAACCACTGCCGCGGCCCGAGCGCGCGCTTCAGGAGCCCGGGCACGTTGAGGTTGCGCGGGTTGACCCACATCGTGAACACGATCGTCTCGCCCGCCAGCCCGAGCACGACCCGGTGCCCAGAGGCGAGTCGCCGCACGCCCTCGCGTCGCTCGCGCTCGTCGAGCTCGGTGTGCAGCGGGTCGCAACGCTCGACGTCGGCCGCCGTGCCGAAGCGGAACTCGTACCCCGCCGGTGCTTCGAACCCGCCCGCGCTCGGCACCGGCCGCACGAACACGTCGAAGTTGTCCACGGCGAAGCGCCGCCGCACGCGCCCGAGCAGCCGGCGTAAGCGCAGCAGCGGCGAAGGGGCGGGCTCGCTCATCGGGCGCGGGTCATCGATCGAGAAGGCTACTCGATCGCGCCCGCCGCTCGCACGCGTCGAGCGGGGCCCCCGCCCCTATGCCGCGCGCCGCCTACTGCAGCGTCCAGTCCGTCCAGCCCAGGTTCTTGCCCGGGCTCGAGGGCACCGGCGCCGGGAAGTCGGACGCGTAGAAGTAGTTGACGATGTGCGGCTGCCAGGTGTCGTCGCCGCTCGCCGGGAAGGCGCACTGCACGTGTAGCCACGTGACGGCGCGCAGCAGCGCCTGGTCCGACCATTCCCAGGCGTCGTAGCCGTGGCGCGACAGGATCACGGCCTGAGCCAGACCGCCCTGCAGCGCCTCCCACACGTAGTTCTCCTTCGGCGGCGGCCACGTGAAGCCTCCCGCTCGGCGCTGGTCGTCGGGCAGCACGCCGTCGATCGAGTGTCCGTCACGCACTGCGCCCGCTGGATTGATGCCCACAGGCTGTGTCGGATCCGCCTGCCAATCGAGCTCGCCCCACTCGAAGCCGGCGTAGGCGTCGCGATCGCCGAGCCAGCCGCGGAAGACCTGCGCGCAGCGGTCGAGCTCGGCCGTGTCGCCGAGGTACGCGGCCACGGCCGCGCGGCTCGCGCCGGCGTGCGTGCCCCAGTTGTTGGGGCGGCCCTCGTGGGTCGTGGTGAGCGTGCGGCCATCGAAGGTCGCGCTGCGGCAGTGCTGCAGCCATGCGCGGAAGGCCACGTCGTCCTGGGCCGAGAGCCCGACCAGGTCGGCCGCGACGACGTAACCGATCAGGTTGCGCCCGAGCGCCAGCGTGCGGCCTCCGGCCTCGCTCCCGATCGCCGCCATGCACCCGGCCACGACCTCTTGGCGCAGCGAGGCATCGCCGGTGCGCGCGAAGACGAGCGCCTTGGCGAGCACGATCACGTCGGCATCGTCGTCCTGGTTGGCGACGTTGGGGATGCCGACGGATTGGTTGGCATCCGCGAGCAGTCCGTTCCAGGCGGCGCCGCTGGTCGGCAAGCCCGCGAGTTCGGTCGCGCTGGTCCACAGGCCCTGGCGGTCGGCGTCGAACACGCGCACGAGGTCGGCGCGCGTGCGCTGGTCGCTGCCCTCCGGGCCCGTGACGACGAGCGTCACCGAGTAGGTGTCGAACAGGGTGTAGGTGTGCACCGGGTCGGGCTGGTTCGAGCTTTCGCCGTCGCCGAAGTCCCATGCCCAGCTCGTCACGACGCCCGTCGAGGCGTCGGTGAACACCACCGTGAGCGGCGCGTCGCCCACGCTGCCCGTGACGCTGAACTCGGCCTCGGGCGCGCCGGAGGCTCCGCCGCCGTCATCGCCTCCGCTGCCCGAGCCGCCCGCGCTGCACGCGGCCAGCAGGGTGCACCCGACTACGAAAGAGCACGCAGACGAGGCCGAAACGATTCGATCGAGCTTGTTGTTCCCCATGTTCTCTCCTCTTCCTCTCGGACCGTGGGAAACTCGGTCGCGGGAGGCTGCGCGCTTGAAGTGGCGCGGGCCCTACACAGTACGAGTTCTATCCGCGCGCAAGCGCTTCCGGGCGGAGTACGCGCTCTCTTACGGAGCGGAAGGATGCGCGCGCAGGGATTGCCTGCCCGCACGCTGCGCGACTATTCCTTCGCCTTCGCCTTCACCGGCTTGCGCGCCTTCTGCGCGCGCGCGGGTTTCTTCTTCTTGGCCGGCGCCGCCTCGCGCCGCTCGGCCAAGAGGCGCACGGCTTCCGCGAGCGTGAACTCCTCGACCTTGGCGCCCTTCGGCAGCGACCCATTGGTCGTGCCGTCGGTGCAGTACGGCCCGTACTTGCCGTCCTTGATCACGATCGGCGTGCCGGAGGCGGGATCGACGCCGAGCTCCTTCAGCGGCGGCAGCGCGGCGCCCATCCCGCGTCGGCGCATGCCCTTGGGCTGCGCGTAGATCGCGCGCGCCTCTTCGAGCGTGACCGTGAAGAGCTGCTCCTCGCTCTTCAGGTTGCGGTAGTCGGGCTTCTCCGCGCCCGGGATCTTCTTCGCGAGGTACGGGCCGAAGCGCCCGAGCGCGGCCGTGATCGGGTTGCCATCGACGTCGTCGCCGATCGGCCGCGGCAGGGAGAGCAGCTTCACGGCCTGCTCGAGCGTCAGCGTCTTCGGGCTCATCGAGCGCAGCAGCGAGGCGCGCTTGGGCGGGTTCTTCTTGTCGCCCGTGTCCTCGCCGAGCTGCACGTAGGGCCCGAAGCGGCCCGTGCGCAGGTAGACCGACGTGCCGTCGGCCGCGCTGCCGAGCGGCTCCTCGGCCTGGCTCGCGGTGGCCAGCAGCTCGAGCGCCTTCTCGATCGTCACCTCGTCGGGCGCGAGACCCTCGGGCATGCTCGCGCGCGCCTCGCCGTGCTCGATGTACGGGCCGTAGCGCCCGACGCGCATCGAGATCGGCTTGCCGTCGTGCGCGCCGATCGTGATCGTGCCGATGCGCTTCGGGTCGATCTCGGCGGCGCGTTGCGTGACGATCTGGTGCAGGCCCGGCTGCTTGCCGCGGTAGAAGCGCTCCAGGAAGTCGGTGCGTTCGAGCTCGCCGCGCGCGATCGCGTCGAGCGCGTTCTCCATCTCGGCCGTGAAGGAGTAGTCGATGAGCGTCGGCTCGAGCTCGGTGATCAGGTTCACGACCGCGAAGGCGAGCGGCGTCGGCACCAGCGCGGCCGCGCGCTTCACGACGTACTCGCGGTCGATGATCG
>JABFRZ010000444.1 GCA_013140785.1 Planctomycetota bacterium
GACGCTGGTCGCGCGCGTGGGCCAATCACCCGAGAAGCGATAGGGCTCGAGGCGCCGCTCGTCACGGTGAGGATGCGCTCGCAGCCGGGAAAGGTCGAAAACGGTCCCTCGGCCTCGACCCTCGCGGCCGACAGGCGCCAGTCGTAGTCGCCGCGCTCGAAGGACGAGCCCGCCGGCCACACGGCGTACTCGCTGGTCGTGCCGCGCCCGTTCTTCCAGGGCACGACGCGCGCGTCGGCGGGGCGGAGCTGCAGGACCTCGCGCATGGCTTTTTGCTCGGCGGGACGCGCGCCGGAACGCATCATACCGCGCCCTTCCCATGCAGGAATTCGTCGAACGCATCCGCAGGGTCGTCGCCCAGCACAGCGGCCTCGCGCCGGCCGAGATCAAGATCGAGTCGCCGCGCGAGAGCACCCACGGCGATCTGGCCTTCCCGTGCTTCCAGCTCGCGAAGACGCAGCGCCAGCCGCCGCCGGCCGCGGCCGTGAAGCTGGCCCAGGCGATCGCGGGCGAGCTCGCGGGCATCGCGGTCGTGGCCGCGGGGCCGTACGTGAACTTCCGCATCGACCGCACGGCGCTGGCGCAGTCGGTGCTCGGCTCGATCTCGCGCCGGGGCGCGCGCTACGGCGGCTCGGAGGAGGGCGCGGGTCAGACGATCGTGCTCGACTACTCCTCGCCCAACATCGGGAAGCCCATGCACGTCGGGCACATCCGCTCGACGATCATCGGCGCGGCACTGCATCGGATCTTCGGCTTCCTTGGCTATCGCGCCGTAGGGATCAACCACCTCGGAGACTTCGGCTCGCAGTTCGGCGGGCTCATCGTCGCTCGCGAACTTCGGAGAGACGTCGATCTGGAGCGCGATCCAGTCCACGGACTGCTCACTCTCTACCAATGGAGCAAGGAGCAAATCGCAACTGACCAAGAGTTCGCGAAGAACGCGGCGATTTCCAACGCCGTGGTATCTGGCGTGCTCCTCCCGGCTGCAGCCCCCCTCGCCCGACGGCACGATCTAGAGACACAGGCGTGGATCCGGACGGTGAGCCTTGATGGGTTCATGCGCACGTACAGGAGACTTGGCATCGAGCATGACCTGATTCGTGGGGAGAGCTACTACGAGCCCTTCTTGAAGGGAACCATCGAGAGGATCGAAGCTGCGGGCGTCACTGAAGTGTCGGATGGCGCGCTCGTCGTGCAGCTCGGCTCGCTCGACAAGGGTCTCGAGAAGACGCCTTGCCTGCTGCGCCAATCGAACGGCATGACCCTGTACGCCACGCGCGACCTGGCCGCGCTCTTCCACCGCTGGGAGGAGTTCCACTTCGCGCGCTGCCTGTACGTGGTCGGCAGCGAGCAGAAGCTGCACTTCCGCCAGCTCAAGGCCGTGCTGCGGCGCATGGGTTGCGATTGGGAGCCCAAGGTCGAGCACGTCGATTTCGGGCTCCTGCTCGGACCCGGCCGGGTGAAGCTCGCCAGCCGCAAGGGCGAAGTGCTCGTGCTCGACGACCTGCTGGACGAAGTCGTGGCCGAGGCTAGAACGATCATCGAGGAGAAGAATCCTGCGCTCGCGAACAAGGAGCGCATCGCCGAGCAGGTCGGCATCGGCGCGCTCGTGTTCAACGATCTGAAGCGCGAGCGCATCAAGGACGTGGTCTTCGACAAGGCCGAGATCCTGGCCTTCGAGGGCGAGACCGGGCCCTATGTGCAGTACACGCACGCGCGCCTGGCCTCGATCCTGCGCAAGGCCGACGAGGCCGGCGGGGAGGGCGCCGCGCCCGACTGGGCCCGGCTCGAGGATGCGGCGCCCATCTTGCTGGCGCTTGGGCGTTTCCCGGGCGTGGTGGCCTCGGCCGCGGCCAACTCGGAGCCCTCCGAGCTGGCCCAGTATCTGTTGGCCTTGTGCCGCACGCTCTCGACCTGGCTGGTCGAGCACCGGGTTCTGGCCGAGGAGCCGGAGCTGCGCGCCGCGCGCCTCCTGCTCGTGCGCGGCGCCGAGGCGGTGCTCGCCAACGGACTCACGCTCCTCGGCGTGGCGGCGCCGGCGGAGATGTAGCGCGCGGCGAGCGCCTCCCTGGTCCGGAGCGGACCCTTGAACGCGCTCCCAACTCTCGCTTCCATAAGGAGCTGCGTCCTCTGCCTCGGCCCGGTCTCGCCACCCACCGAACCTAGGCGCTCAAGCCATGCCCCCCTCCGGCCGAAACCATGGCCCCCCGGTTCCGGGCGCCGCCGACCCGCGCCAGCCCCAGGGTTCCCGTCGCATGGTGGAGCACGTGATCGAGGACCGCATCCGCGACGTGCCCGACTTCCCGAAGCCCGGCATCGTCTTCAAGGACATCACCCCCTTGCTCCAGGACCCCCACGCCTTCGCCAGCACCATCGACCGGATGGCCGAGAGCGTGCGCGGGCACTCCTTCGACCTCGTGTGCGGGATCGAGTCGCGCGGGTTCCTGTTCGGCGCCGCCCTCGCGAAGGACCTGGGCAAGGGCTTCATTCCGATCCGCAAACCCGGCAAGCTTCCGTGGCGGACGGCCGCGGAGTCCTACGAACTCGAGTATGGAAGCGACACGATCGAGATCCACATCGACGCAGCCCCCGGCGGAAAGCGGGTGCTGATGGTGGACGATCTGCTCGCCACGGGCGGCACGATGTCAGCCGCGCTCAAACTCGTGCAGAAGGTCGGAGGCGTGCCAGTAGCGTGCGCCTTCGTGATCGAGCTTTCTATCCTGGCGGGCAGGAAGAAGCTGGGCGACGTGCCCACTTACGCGCTGGTCCAGTACTGAGGCGAGATGGCAACCCCCAAGAAGAAGACCTCCGCGAAGGCGAAATCGAGCGGCTTCAAGAAAAAGCCCGCGGTCCACGACTCGTCCGGCGCGCGCAAGCTCGTGCACGCGCCCGCCAAGAAGCCCGGCGCGCACGCGACCAAGGAGAGCATCAAGGACAACCTCAAGGGCAACGCGGTCGGGCCGCGGGAAAGGCTCGACCAAGCCGTGGTGACGCACCACCCGGGACGCGCCGCGGCGGTCGAGATCGAGGCCCGCGCCAAGGTCCGCAAGGAGTCGCGCGAGACGCCCGCCGAGGAGGTCTCGACCGAGGAACTCTGGACGCTCTACCGCAAGGAGGTCGGCAAGCGCGGCCCGCGTGACCAGAAGCGCCTCGAAGAGCTGCGCAATCACCTGATCGAGCGGCACTATCCGCTGGTGCGCTACATCGCCGAGCGGCTCCTGCAGACGCTGCCGAAGTCGATCGAGCTCGATGACCTCGTGTCGGCCGGTCTGTTCGGCCTGATGGACGCGATCCGCGGCTTCGACGCGAGCCGCGGGATCAAGTTCAAGACCTACTGCTCCACTCGCATCAGAGGGGCGATCCTCGACCAGCTGCGATCCCAGGACTGGGTGCCGCGCCTGGTGCGCCTGAAGGCCAGCCGCATCGATCGCGCGCTGCAGCGCCTGACCGCCGAGTACGGCCGCGAGCCGACCCACGCCGAGCTCGCGCGCGTGCTCGAGATGGAGCACGGCGACCTCGTCAACGAGATCCAGGAGTCGCGCGCCAAGACCATGTTCTCGCTCAGCGAGAAGTGGGAGGACGACGACGGCTCGGTCGAGAAGGTCGAGATCCTCGAGGACAAGACCGCCACCGACCCGGTGCACGAGCTGAACCGCCGCGACCTGATGAACTTCATCACGCGCGCGCTCACCCACAAGGAGCGCTTCATCATCGAGCAGTACTACCAGTACGGCCACACGATGAGGGAGATCGGCGAGATGCTCGCGCTGACCGAGAGCCGCGTGTGCCAGATCCACTCGAACGTGATGAGCCGGCTCAAGGGGCTGCTCGGGCAAAGGCACGAGTCGCTGCTGTCGTAGACGAGAGCGACCCAGTGCCTTGCTGGAGCGCCTACGGCTTCTTCGGAGGACCAAGCTTCCGCTCGACCGTCGCGAGGTGCTGCTCGTAAGCCGCGAGGTCGGGATGCTTCGTCTGGCGCGCGAGCTCTACGGCGCGAGCGATGCTCGTGCGCGCGGCTTCCAGCTCGCCCATGCCCTCGAGCGCTTCTCCCAGACTGTCATGGGCGTTGGGCGACTCCGCGAAACGCTCGGCTGTGGCGCGGAAAACCGCCGCCGCGCGGGCCGCGTCTTGCGGGAGCCAGCGGCAGCCCAGGGCGTTCAGCTCGCTTTCGCTGACGTAGTGCTCGGAGAAACCGGTCGCGCTCCAGCCACGCCAAGCCTCGAACGAGGCTGCCGTGCCCTGCGAGCCGAGCAGGGCGGCCAGCTCCAGGGCGGCGGAGCGTCTTGGAGCCATCGGCTCGCGGCCGCGCAGGATGGCGAGCACGCCGTCCGTGATCGCATCGAGATGGAAGCTCGGGCCTTTGACGTTGCTGAGCAGGATCACGCACAGCCCGTCATCGAGCGTGCGCGTGAACAACGAGTAGAAACCGGTCAAAGAGCCCGAAGCGTTGATCAGCAGCGATCCCGGAGCGGGCGCCGTCGGATCCGGTCGCACCTTCCAGCCATAGGCGGTGATGAACGCGGACGGAGCCCACGCACGCGCTTTCGCCGCGGCGGAGAGCAGCGCTTCGCCGAAGAGCGCGCGGTCGACCAGCAAGAGATCGCCGACGGTCGAGTACATGCCGCCGGCCGGCGAAATCCCCAGCGGGCGAGCGACCTCGAAGCCATCGAAGGTCTGGAGGTACCCGGTCGCACGGTCCTGGAGGAGGGTCGTCTGAGGAACGTAGCCGCTGTCCCCCATCGCGAGCGGCCCGAGGATCTCCTGCTGTAGCGCGCCGGCGTAGCTCGTTTCGAGCATCCGCGCCACGCTGAGTCCAAGCACGGAGTAGCCATCGCTGCTGTAGTCGTAGCGCTCGCCCGGCGCGTGAGCCAGCGGGCGCACGGCGATCAATTTAACCTGCTCATCGAGCGAAAAGAAGTCGGCGTTGATTTTGGCCACGCGGTCTGGGAACTGGTTCGTGCCGGGCGGATAGTCGGCGATGTCGCGCTGCAGCCCGGAGGTGTGCGTCAGTAGCCTCTCGATCGTGATCTCACCCGCGCGAGGAAATGCGTGATCCGGAAGCAGATCAGCCAAGGTGTCTTCCGGGGACAGAAGTCCTCGGTCGACGAGGCGCAACACCATCATGGCGGTGAAGGTCTTGGTGATTGAACCGATCTGGAAGCGCGTCGTGAGCGTGCACGGGACGCCGAACTCGCGATGGGCGAGACCGAAGGCGCCGCTGTACACCGGCTCGCCCTTTCGTGCCACGGCGATCACACCGTCGAACCGGCCGACGGCCGCGTATTGCTCGATCAGCCGTTGGATGCGCTCGGCCTCGGGTGACTCGCGCGCCTGGACCGGGACGGAACGCGCGCTGCACACGACGGATAGGACGGGAGCGGTCAGAAAGACGAAGACGCCGAGGTTCACCATTCTGGTTTCTTCTGGCTTCTCAGGCTGCGCGGGGCTGGGGCGAGTCTCCTGGAACGCCTCCAGCGGTTCTAGAACGGCGCTTGCGTCAGCCCCGGAATACGCGCCGGTACTTCGCCGGCGTAGTGCCGAACTGGCGGCGGAAGGCGCGCGTGCAGTGGCTCTGGTCGGCAAAGCCGAGATCCATGGACAGGCTCGAAAGGGGCTCGTCGCCGAGGGCCAGGCGCCGCGCCGCCTCGTTCAACCTCAGCCGCCGCTGGTACTCGCCGATGGTGCAGCCGTGCCGGGTGCGGAAGGCACGCGCCAGGTGCGAGGGGTGCAATCCGACCTGGAGCGCCAGCCTGGAGAGGGTCCACGGTTGGCGGGGAGCGTCGTGAAGGGCCTCGACCGCGGAGTGGAGCCGGGCCGAACCGGACAGGCGCGCGCTCCCTTCGCCGAGCAGGCTCGTAAACAGCTCAAGCACCCACTCGTCGATCGAGAGCGACGAAACCCCGTCCGGATCGGCCAGCTCTCGCCAGATGCGGAGCCCGAGACTCGCCGCGTACGGATCCCGGGTCCAGACCCGACGGTGGAGATCGACTCCCGGCGCCACGAGTCCTTCGTCCCGGATCTCGATCAGTAGGCACCGAGCCGAAGCGCGCTCGAAACAGTTGCTGTGTGACTCACCTGCAGGCTTGAAACAGGCCGAAAGCGGCGGGAACTCCCCACCCGCGTGCGCGTACGCTTCGTGGTAGTGTCCCTGAAGCACGAGGTTGAGACATGCGTGTTCGTGCTCGTGCGGCTCGATCACCATCCCGATCGGATGGCGGGTCTCGACCACATTGAAACTCGTCGTCCGCAGCGTGCGGACGAGCTGGCCGAAGGAAAGAGGCGCGCTCTGCACCCGCTCATGCTACGCGTGCGAAGGAAGAGCAGGGTAGCTGGCCTCGCTTGCACCCAGAGACGCCGCGCTCCCGAAGCTGGCCCGCGACAACGGCTCCTCGGTCTGGATCGCCCGGATGTATTCCGGGCAGCGCGGCTCGACGTCGCCGTCGATCCCGCGGTAGCCGACGCGACTGGCGTCGGCGGCCTGGCGCAATCTAGGCCGGCCTCTTCGCCTGATGGACGCGATCCGCGGCTTCGACGCGAGCCGCGGGATCAAGTTCAAGACCTACTGCTCCACTCGCATCAGAGGGGCGATCCTCGACCAGCTGCGATCCCAGGACTGGGTGCCGCGCCTGGTGCGCCTGAAGGCCAGCCGCATCGATCGCGCGCTGCAGCGCCTGACCGCCGAGTACGGCCGCGAGCCGACCCACGCCGAGCTCGCGCGCGTGCTCGAGATGGAGCACGGCGACCTCGTCAACGAGATCCAGGAGTCGCGCGCCAAGACCATGTTCTCGCTCAGCGAGAAGTGGGAGGACGACGACGGCTCGGTCGAGAAGGTCGAGATCCTCGAGGACAAGACCGCCACCGACCCGGTGCACGAGCTGAACCGCCGCGACCTGATGAACTTCATCACGCGCGCGCTCACGCACAAGGAGCGCTTCATCATCGAGCAGTACTACCAGTACGGTCACACGATGAGGGAGATCGGCGAGATGCTCGCGCTCACAGAGAGCCGCGTGTGCCAGATCCACTCCAACGTGATGAGCCGGCTCAAGGGGTTGCTCGGACAGCGGCACGAGTCGCTGCTGTCGTAGCCGCAAGCTCGAGTTCTATTGCCGCCGCTGGGCGATCACCCGCGACGACTTGAACCCTACCGCGGCGGCGAGCTGTGGACGGACCTGCGAGCAGCCCGGGTCGCGCGGACCGGCACACGGCCTTCCCCTCATTGGGCCGCATCAGGTCCAGGGTTTGTTTTGCACGTTGCGCGCTCGGCGGGAGTTGGTGCGCCTATCACGACCCAGGTGCGAATCTCTCGCGCTCACGTCAGCCGCGCAAGAGATGCACTCAGTCCTCTCCTTGGACACGTTCCTTGGACGCGAGGACTCGAAGTCCTGGACGGAAAGTGAGCGGACGGGACCTTTGCGTTGTACGGGTGCAGAGCATTCGCTGGCGCGAGAACTCCGAACGCAGCGACGAACTCTCGAGCGTCGAGGCACGAGAGACTCTCGCGCGCCTACGCAGTGCTTCGGATTGTGAGTGATCGAGCGTGCGGCCACGCTGCAGCTGCAGCGGTCTTGTGCCGTTGCGCCTGCAGTCTAGCCAGAGGCTGTGTGGGCAGACGCCGGCAGTCTGAACGACGATCCCCCCAACTGATTCGAGGTCTCCAATGAAGACAAAGAAGAACGGAACGATGTGCGGAGTGGGCAGACTCGGGATGTTGCTCCTCGCTCCATGGTTCGCGGCCGCGACAGCCGCGGCGCAGCTGACCGACCTGACTCAGACGCCCAATGCGGCTGGCGCCGGAATCGCCAAGTCTCTGGAGCAAGAGATCGGTCCCGGGCGAGGCGACGTACTCACGCCGGGCTCGTCGCGGTTCCTCATCGCCCGCGATCCGTTCCGCTCCATCCGCCGCGGGCGCCAGCTGTTCCAGCGCAAATTCACGGCTGCGCAGGGGGTGGGGCCGCGCACAGGCGATGGCGTAGGCGACATCGAGGGCGACGCGTCCTGCGGTGCTGGCCTGGCGGACAGCTGCGCGTCGTGCCACGGGCGCCCGCGCGGTGCGGCCGGCTTCGGAGGGGACGTGTTCACGCGCCCGGACAGCCGTGACGCTCCGCACCTCTTCGGCCTGGGACTGCAGGAGATGCTGGCCGACGAGATCACCAAGGACCTGAGAACGACTCGCACCAAGGCCATCGTCCTCGCGCACGGGCAGGGCATCTCGGTGACCCTGCCTCTGCGCAGCAAGGGCATCGGCTACGGCTTCATCACGGCCTTGCCTGACGGCAGCGTGTTGACCGGGGGTGTCGAGGGCGTCGACCCGGACCTGCGCGTTCGGCCCTTCTTCGCCCAGGGCGCGACGATCTCGATCCGAGAGTTCATCGTCGGCGCGTGCAACGCCGAGATGGGGCTCGAGGCTCCGGATCCGGATCTCCTGGCCGCATCCGAGGGGGAGATCGTCACGACCCCGGCGGGGATGGTGCTCAACGGCAAGAGCGACAGGATCGAGGCGCCTCCGGTGAAGACGCCGGGCGCGGATCCCGACGGGGATGGCGTCGCCAACGAGATCGACACGGCGGTGGTGGACCACTTGGAGTTCTACCTGCTGAACTACTTCAAGCCGGCGATCGGCCGACAGTCCGACGCGGCCCGGGAGGGCCGGCGTGTGTTCGAGGACATCGGCTGCGCGGCTTGCCACGTCCCGGACCTGCTCGTCCGCCGCGATCGTCGCGTAGCCGACGTGGAGACGACGTTCGACCCGCTCAACGGGATCTTCAATCGCCTCTTCGCGACGGCGACGGGACGCTTCACCAACGTCGACGACGGATCCGGATTCCCGACGCGCAAGGGACCCTCCCTGCGGCCGTTCCTGGTGAGGAACATCCTCGCCGACTTCAAGCGTCACGATCTGGGGCCGAACTTCCACGAGCGGAACTTCGACGGCAGCGTGACGACGCACTTCCTCACCGAGCCTCTCTGGGGCGTCGCCTCCACGGCACCGTACGGCCACGACGGTCGTAGCACGAACCTCGAAGAGGTGATTCTGCGCCACGGTGGCGAGGCCTTGTCCGCGCGTAACACGTTCGCGGCGATGCACGCCGTTCAGCAGACTCAGCTGATGGCTTTCCTCGGCACCTTGGTGCTCTTCCCGCCGGACGACACGGCCTCGAACCTCGATCCGGGCGACCCCGCGACCATCGGGTTCCCGCAGTTCGGGCACGGTAGCGTCAAGTTGACCGCGCTCTTCAACAACCCGAGCGACATCGAGTGAACACTCGCAGGCGGCTCGCCGGCCAGGCTCGGCCGGCGAACCGCACTCGCTTCGAGGATGATCGGTTCTTCGATCCCGCGAGGTTTGGTCAGCACACCCACGGATGTGACCGTGCCGTAAATTGCAGCGCCGGGCCCGGCGGGCATGCGCTGTCGAGTGCGCCCTTCCGCATCGACCAGATCATCCGGGGCCATCCCGCGATCCTCGGCATGGCGCAGCCGCCCGAGAGCATCTGCGCACCCGAGAACTTCGACGACGTCTTCTGCTACCAGGCCGACTCCGGCACGTGGAGCAACGTCATCGCCTCGGTGGGCGTCATGGCGATCGGCGGCAACCCGGCCAGCGCACTGTTCTTGCTCGGGCTCGAACGGCTCGCCCCAGAACTGCCTGCTCACCAACCGACACTGCATCACCTCGGACGGCGACTGCAACAACGTCCGAGTTCGTCTTCAAGTACAACTGCACGGGCTGCAAGAGCGGCGCGCCGACGACGGGCGACTGGCAGGGCTTCCACTGCGACGAGGTCGTGGCCTTCAGCCCGGTCTCGAGCTGCGACCAGGGCCCAAGGTGTCCACGGCCACCACCTGTAGCGCGCTCGCCGCCGTCGACCTCATCAATCTGAGCGTGAGCAACGGCGGACCCTTCGCCGGCACGAACGAGATCGTGTCGCCGGGGCAGGAGCTTCGGCCCCAGCACTCCGGTCGGCCCCCCCGTGGCGGTCGCATCCAGAAGTAGGCGCACCAGGGTCCGCGCGGATCCGCCCTTGTCTCGTCGGCGCCCTGCGAGTCTCATCTCGTCGTGTTCGTCCCGAAGCAAGGGCCTGCGCTGCGAGTCCTGGTGTCCACGTTGCTCGCCGGCTGCGCGCTGGGCGAGCCGCAGGCGAGCACGCCGGGAGTCCTCGCACGCGAGGTCGAAGGCGCGTTCCCCGTGCGTGAGGTCACGGTGTTCAAGGATGGGCACGCCTTCGTGCTGCGCGAGACGACCCGCGCCGCCGACGCGGCCGGCAACGTCGTGCTCGACGACCTGCCCGAGCCGGTGCTCGGCACCTTCTGGCCCTATGCGAGCGGTGGGGCGAAGCTCGTCTCCGCCACGGCGCGGCGCGAGAGCGTGAACCAGGAGCGCACGGCGCTCGACCTCGTCCAGCTCCTGCGCGCGAACGTCGGACGCGAGCTCACACTGATCGACGTCGACGGCGGCCGCATCCAGGGCAAGCTGCTGGGGCTGACCCGACGCTCCGGCGAGGAAGTCGAGGCCAGCGAGCCCGGGAGTGGACGACCGCGACCCGAGGAATTCGGCTCGATCGTGCGCATCGCGACGGCGAGCGGGACGCGCGTGCTCCCGGTTGCGCGCGTGCGTGAGCTCGAGACGGAGGGCGAGCTCGGTGAACGCTTCGGCGAGGAAGCCTTGCACGAGCGCCTGTCGTTGCGCGTCGATCGTCCGGCCAGCCGAGTGACGGTTGGCGTCGCCTACGTGCAGAAGGGGCTGCGCTGGATCCCGGCCTACCGGCTGGACCTCGACGGCGACGGCCAGGCCGCGGTGCGGCTCGAGGCGACGCTCGTGAACGATCTGATCGACCTGGAAGGCGCAACGGTGCACCTCGTGGTCGGGGCGCCGCGCTTCGAGTTCGCGGGCGAGCTCGACCCGATGGCGTTGCGCGAGGTCGCGGCGGGCATCGGCTCGCGCGCGCAGCCCTTCGATCGTTTCTCGAACCTCGCCGGCAACTCGAACATGCTCACGACCCAGGTGGCGGGCTACGTCGAGGGTGCGCCCGCCCCGAGCGCGCCAGCGCTGGCCGGGGAAGCCGCCGGGGAAGATCTCTACCTCTACACCGTGCGCGACGTGACGCTGCGGAAAGGCGAGCGCCTGGTCCTGCCGCTCTCCGAGTTCACGCTCCCCTACCGCGACGTCTTCGTGCTGGACGTGCCGATCGGCCCGCCGCCCGAGCTGTTCGAGAGCTTCTCGGGCGAGCGCGCACTGGAGCTGGCGCGCCTGCTCGCCGCGCCGAAGGCCGTGCACACGCTGCGCCTGGACAACACCTCGCAGGCGCCCCTCACGACCGCGCCCGCGCTCGTGCTGGAGGGCGGCAAGCTGCTCGCCCAGGGACGGATGCTCTACACGCCGCCCGGCGGCCGCACCGACGTCGCCATCAATCCGGCCGTCGACGTGCGCGTCGAGCTCGAGGAGCGCGAATCCGGGCGCACGAGCGAGCGCATCCTCGACACGGACTACTTGCGCATCGGTCTGGCCGGCTCCATCCGCCTCTCGAACCAGAAGCGCGAGCCGATCGAGCTCGAGGTGCGCCGCAGCGTGCTCGGCCTGGTGGACGAGGTCGGTCAAGGCGGCGAGAAACAGCAGCGCGGCCTCATGGAGGCCTGGGGCGGCAGCGCGATGCCGGCCTGGTGGGGCTGGTACTCCTGGCCGGGCTGGTGGTTCCGTTTCAACGGCAGCGGGCGCTTCACCTGGGACGTGACGCTCGAACCGGGCGCGAGCGTGGCACTCGAGTCGAGCTGGCACTACTTCTGGCGCTGAGGCGAGCGCCAACGCGGCTCGGCTGCTCTCGTCGGGACTGCTCTCGAACCGGTAGACATCGCCCGCGATCGGGCCGATCGGCTAGGGCGGGGCCAGCGCCAGCGGCAGTCGGCTGAGATCGATCGGAACGCTGTACAGGAAGGGGCCGGAGTCGCTCTGGGCCGTCTGCAGGAACACCGCTCTGCCGTCCGCGCTGACCTCGAAGCTCGAGAGTGCACCCGGGGGGAGGGCGGCGTTCAGCTGGAGCGGGGGCGCGCTGCCGTCGATCGCCAGACTGTAGAGCTCGTCGGTCCCGAGCGTGTCTCGCTCGACCGTGTAGACGACCCGCGTTCCGTCCGGGCCGAACCGGAAGCTCCCGATGCTGCCGCCGTGGGCGGGCGCTGGTCGGCGGACCCTGGGCCGCCGTCCTCCGTCGATGGGCGAGATGTAGAGCTCGAAAAGCCCGTCCTTCCGCTCGTCGGCTACATAGACGACCCGGCGACTGTCCGGTGAGATCGAGGCGGCCATCACCTGCCCGCCGGGGACGAGCCGGCCGTTGATGCGCACGGGATTCTGACTCCGGTCGCAGGGAACGCTGTAGATCTGTTCGACGCCGTTCTCGCGAGCGGAGTACATCACTCGCGTGCTGTCGGGACTGAACTGGTACCCGCGGACGTCTCCGTCCGCAGCGAGCGCGTGATTCAGCTGGATCACGGGGCCGCTGGCATCGATCGAAGCGCTGAAGAGCTCGAAGCGCCCGTCCTGGATGGCGTCGGCACTGTACAGGACCCAGGTTCCGTCCGGGCTGAGTTGATGTCCCACGATATCCCCGTAGGGTGTCATCGGTTCGCTGAGCCGGATCGGATTCGAGCCGCCGTCGATGGGCGCGGCGTAGAGTCCGAGGCCTTCGGTGGGCGAATAGGCCGAGAAGACCACCGTGCTCCCATCCGGAGTGAACGAGTAGCGCGGCTGCCCGTAGCCCACCCCCAGCCCGACGTCGAGCATCACCGCGGCCGAGCTGCCGTCGATCGCGCGGCAGAAGAGATGAGTGCCTTCGCCGTAGATCGAGGAGACGAACAGCGCGCGGCTCCCGTCCAGAGTCGTGCGGAAGTCGGTGACCATCGCGCCGGGCTCGCTCAGCTGGACAGGGAACTGGCTGCCGTCGACGGGAACGGCGTACAACGGGTCCGGGTCGAAGTGGTTCTCTTCCGGCCGGTACAGGACGTGCGTTCCGTCCGCGCTGACCTGGAAGGCGAAATCCGAGTCGTCGCAGGTCGCGCAGCCGATCCCGGCGATGTGGATCGGCGGCGCGCTGCCGTTGACCGGCGCGCTCATCAGCCCCCCCCAATAGACCACGAAGACGACATGGCTCCCATCGGGGGTGACCTGCCAGGGGCCGAGGTCCTGTTCGAGAGTGAGCGGAAGGTTGAGCTGGACCGGGCTCGCGCTGCCATCCGTCGGGACGCCGTAGAGCTCGTCGGGCGGCCAGAACTGATCCTGATCGACGGAGTAGACGACGTGGCCGCCGTCGGAAGTCACCTGGAAGGACACGATGCGACCCGCGCCCGATTGCGGCATCGGCCCGTTGAGCTTGACGCTCTGCGAAGCCCGCAGCGTGGCCTGAGGAAGGAGACAGAGACCGACACCGATCCAGGGCCGCGCGCGGCGCGCCGCGCGCACTCTCGAGGACTGCCGGGATTCCTGCCGTCGGGGAGCGCTCATGGATGCCTCTCGTTACTTGGCCGAGGTTCTGCCGCCACGCTAGGGCCCGCACGGGCCGCGCAGCACGCCGCGGGCTTCGTACCTGGGCGGTGATTCATGCGTAGATCAGCGGGACCTCGGTGGATTCCGGCGCCCCTAGCGCCCTCGAGGTCCTCGGCTTCCGAGCTCAGCCCGCGCCCGAGGACTGCTGGCCCATCACGCCAGCTGCCCCAGCCGGCCGCCGACGCGACGGAGCTTCTGCAAGGGTTGCTGTGGGGCGAGGACATGCAACCATCGACGGCACACCCCGAGATCCTCGTGCGTGCTGGCAAGGTCCTCGTGATCGTGTCGTTCCCGGCTGACAGCCCGGTAGGCGACTGGGTCTGCACGCGGTTGCGCCAGCGGTTCGGCCTGCGCATTCCCCGCTTCGAACAGCTGAGCACGAGCTCGGACCCGCGATGGAGGCCTGCCTGACCCAGGACGTCGAGGCGGGGCTGAAGTTAGACCGTGGCGGACCTGAACCGCGACGGTCTCCTGGACCTGGTCTCCGCCTCGAGGTTCACCGTGTCCCTGCAGATCGCGAATGGCGCCGCAAGCTATGCCTCCCAGGACCTTCGTGACCCATGGGGGCATCGGCCGAGCCGCTCACCGATGCAGACGTGGCGCGGAGGCCAACCAGGTGGGCGGCATCACGGAGCTCTGGCTGAGCTTCATCCCGCCCGCGTACCGGCGCACACGCTGATCCGCGGCGCGAGCGCGGGATTGGGCGGGAATGAGTGGAACCTCTACCATGGACGACGCCGCTTCCCCTCCGCCCGTCGAGCCATGCCGCGCACCCTCCTCAACCTTTCCGTCGGCTTCTCGCTCCTCGTCGGAGGCGCCTGCCAGAGCGCGTATTACGCGACGATGGAGAAGTTCGGGGTACACAAGCGCGAGATCCTTGTCGACCGCGTCGAAGAAGGTCGTGAGGCTCAGGCCGATGCGAAGACCGAGATCGTCGACGCGCTCGAGGCCTTCAAGGCCGTCGCCGGGTTCGAGGGCGGCGAGCTCGAGACGGTCTACGAGCGACTGAAGGACCAGTACGAGTCCAGCGCCGACGCGGTCGGGGAGGTCCGTGACCGAATCGCGTCGATCGAGGACGTCGCCTCGGCACTTTTCGAGGAGTGGTCGAGCGAGATCGATGGCATGCAGAACGCCGAACTGAAGGGCGAGAGCCAGCAGATGCTGGCCGAGACCAAGGTCCGGTACGGCACGCTCATCACCGCCATGCGCGCGGCGGAGTCGAAGATGGAGCCCGTCCTGACGGCGCTGCGGGACCACGTCACGTTCCTCAAGCACAACCTCAACGCGCGCGCGATCGCCTCGCTCCAGAAAAGCCTGTTCTCGATCGAGAGCAACGTGGACGCCCTCGTGGTCGACATGGAGAAGTCGATCGCCGAGGCCGATGCCTTCATCGCCTCGATGAAGTGAGGCAGACGCGCGCGGAGTGCGTGACTCGCAACAGCACGCGCCGCTCCTTCGGATTCCACAGCGCCAGGAGCCTCATCGCTCACATCTTCCTGTGCTGCTCAGGCATCACGCTTCGGCCCGTGCACCGATTCGCGCTTGCACCCAACCGACAGGAGAGCCCGTTTCGGGCCTCCAGCTCACCGCTTTCGGGGTGTGTGGTGTGCCGGTCACTGGCCAGGTGCCTGTTCTCTGTTCGACTCCAGGGCGAGTCGAGACGGCGTCGGGTGCGAACTCGTCCGTCACCGCGCAGCCCCGGATCGCCGCTTCTCCCCGGCCGGGCTCTTACGCTGCGGCCGAGGCCCCCGAGCTTGTGCGCCCTCTGCCCGGATTAGGACCACATGAGTTGGTAGACATGCCTGTACTCAACCTCGAAAGGCGATGAGCCCTCGGTACAGTCGGTTCTGGATCAGCATTCTCGCCTTCCTCAGCAGCCGCTCGGTATCCGGTGGCCGGACATCCCGTACAAGCCTGCGCGTTGCTCAAGAAAGCCCTTCGGGCCCCCAGCTGCCCGCTTCGCAGGTTGCTGGTGCGCCGATCCGTGCCCAGGAGCGAGCTGGCCTCGGTTCGACTCCAACCTGGGTCGAGAGCATCTGGTGATCCGAACGGGCCGAGGCGCTACGCGTCCTCGTCCGCGGGCCCCGCGAGAGCTAGGGGCTCGACCAGCCAAGCTCCGTCCTGGAAGACGATCTCTTCGTTCACGCTTACGAATGACGTGAGGACGAAGACGTCGACGTGGTGCCGCGCCAGGCGCTTCTTGATGTTGGCCTTTTCGAAGGTGGCGTGCTTGGCGCCGAGCGAGAGGTGAACGCCGCACATGCGTTCGAGAGTGCCCACGTCGCTGACCGTTCGCTCCAAGGTGAATGCCCGGTTCATGCCCAGGCCGAATTCGCGCAGCCAAACCTCACCCTCGTCGGCCCGGATGCCGGCAAGCACGCGCTCGAACCCCGAGGTGGAACCGATCGCGCGGGTGACGCGCCCCCGCTCGACGACCAGGGTGATGGGCTGTTCGGGACGAGCGACCGTGTAGTCGGTGGCGGCAAAGAGGGCGATGCGGACTCGGCCGTTCACGGCCTCCAGATCCCGAGACTCGGTGAACACCTCGCCGATCGGGTACTGCCCGCCGACGTTCTTCAGCCCGCCATAGTCGCCGATGTTGAGCTTGGCGGGCTCCAGCCCGGCAGCGAACACCAGCTGTTCGCCGCCGCTGTCGATGACCGCGGTCCGCGCGCGGTCGATGCAGGCCTTCAAGGCGTGGCCGACCCCGCGGTAGTAGTCGCGGTCATAGGCCAGGGAGTCGATGTAGAGCGCCCCCTCGGTACCGGGCATGCGCGCGAGGTGCGGGTGCTCGATCACCTTGAGCGAGCGTTTGAAGAGCTCCAGGCGGATACGAAACGCATCCAGGCGAAAGCTGGTGGACTGGATCAGGACGACCAGGTCCCCTGGATCGAGCCTCTCCAGCGCGGCGAGCACGATCCCGGGTGCCGCGCCGTCGAACTCGAGGAACATCGCCCCGGGCAGGCAACGCCGGTAGGCCTCCGTGAGCGCCAGCGCCAGATCGGAGCGCGCATCCGAGATCACGAGCGCCTTCTCGGCGCCCGAGTACTCGATGGCCAAGCTCAACACCGCGCGCAGGTTCCGCTCCGCTGTGTCGATGGCCGCAACGGGAATGCTGGAGTGGATGCGGTGCGGGGACAAGGTGCCTATGGTGTCTCGACTCGATCGGACATCCCCATGTTGCCAAGTCTGCGGCGGCTGAAGCGGGCCCTCCCGCTTCTCCAGCGCGCGTTTCAGAGTGGCAGCATTCGTCCTCGTCAGCGCGCAGTCCCGCGGCGCCTCCTCCGCCACCGTCGAGAGCTCTGCCGGCGCCGGCATTGCGACCCCCATCGTCGTCGAATTGTCAGCGCCCGCGAGGAGCGCTCGAGACTGAGCGCCGGACAAGCCAGATCGGGTGCGCCCGGCAAGAGTCGAACTTGCGACCTGCGGTTTAGGAAACCGCCGCTCTATCCTGCTGAGCTACGGGCGCGTGGACCGGAATGATACCGGGGCTGGATGGCGCCAGAAGAGCGGAGTTCGTCTTGCTGCGGCGCTGGGCCCCGAAGAGTGCGTGGGCGGCACACCGAGGAGTCGTGGATGCGTCGGGCTGCGGAGCGGAACCTGCCCGGAACTTCCAGAATGATGGGCACGTTGTGCGGCGCGCGACAAGAATGTGCGGAAGGGCGCTCCCTGTCGCGCGCCCCGTCGGAACAAAGTCTGCGGAGATCACCCCCATGCGAGCCTTGAACTGCATCCTGTCTGGCCTTGTCGGACTCCTCACCTGGAGCGGCCTCGCCGCGGCCCAGTGTCCGATCCCCGATCAACTCGACGGGGGTCCGTGCTGCGCCACGGCGGGCCTCAAGTTGCCGGGCTTCCCGAACTTCATCCAGCCCTCGCTCGAGATCTGCTGGCGCGACTGCAACGTCAACGCGGTGCTCCCCTACACGGCGACCTGGAAGAACTTCAACCTCCAGATCGGGATGCCGGGCACGGTCTCTCCGTGCGGCGAACGCATGGTGACGCTCGAGCTGCGCACCCCGGGCGGCGTACTGCACTGGGCCGGCACGCTGCGCTTCCAGTACTCGCGCACGTGGATGGAGACCAACACTGCCGGCACAGCGCTCCAGGTCTGGCGCTTCCTGATCAACGGCGACCTGCGATCCGTCGTGGGCCTCCCGATCCCGTGCCCGGTACCGGCGTGCGCGCCGGCCTTCGGCAACAGCGCGCGCTTCACGGGCTACATGGACATCGCGCGGAACTGCGCCATCGCAACGGGTCCATTCCAGCGCGCGTGGATGCTCTCGCACGTCTGCGACCTCGTCGATCACGCACCGGGCTTCCCGCGCGCCGGCGTCTTCCATCCGGATCGTTCGTACAGCTTCGTGGGTCCCGCCGCGGGCTTCGTGCCCGGACCGCTGCAACCGATCGAGGGGACGCCCGGCTCGCTCTTCGAAGCGATGCGTAGGCGCACCATGACGTCGGCCGGGGTGACCTGCGACTTCGAGGAGCGCCTGAATCACACCTTGCTGCCGAACACCCAGTTCTGCTTGTGTGGGACGCCCACGCAGCAGTTCCTGCTCGGCAATCTCTCGATCCTCGGCGGTTGCGGGAGCTCGGTGACCACGCCAGGCACGCCCTTCCTGCCGGGATACCTGTCGATGGGCATTGGCAGCTGGACGCTCCCTGGCGTCTTCCCCGGGGTCGAGGTCGTGCGCTGGAACGCGGGCGGTTACGACTACTTCGAGCCCTGCACCGGGGCCCTGCGCCAGGAAGTGTTCTTCGGCGCAACGACCATCGGCGGTTACCCGGCGACCCAACTCCTCTCGGGTGTACCAGGATTCCCGCTGCCGCTGACCTTCATCGATCAGTCGAACTCGCTCGTGCCTCCGATCGGCGCGGGCGGCACGACCATGAACGTGCCGTACGTCAGCGATCACATTCTGAATCTGAACCACTGAGCTGAACCAATGAGCGCACGTCCCTCCTGACGTTGCCATTCGAAGAGCCCGGCCGGAGCCCCAGGCGCCAGCTCCGGCCGGTGCTCCCTTTTTCGGGAGCACCGCGGCTCGCCGAGGAGGACGTCTCGACGCGTGAGAGGAACGACGGCCGCGTTGGCGTCGCGGCGCAGGCTCAGCGCCCGATCGCGAGCACGAGACCGTTGGTCAATGAGCGTCCAAGGGGCTGCGAAGCGTCGCTCGCCGCCGCCTGGGCGTAGAGCGTCGTGCCGCACAGGACCAGCGGAACCTTCCACGAGACCGTGGCGCTGCCCAGGCTGAGGCGGAAGGGGAGTTTGATCGGCGCGGTCGAGGTCGGCACGAGCAGTGACCCGGCGAAGGCCAGGCGCTGGATCCGCTGCGGCGAGAGGAACAGCGTCCCGGTCGTGCCCTTCGGGATCTCGCTGATACGCAGCGACATGATCGTCTCGGGGTTGGGCAGGGAGTCCGTGGTGAGGCGCCCGATGTTCGCTCCGCCCAGATTCTCGCCGTAGGGCGTGACCGTTCCGCCGCCGGCGCCGCCACAGCCGCACAGGTCCTCCTGGAAGGTGAACGCGTAGGCCGCACCGACGTTGCCGCCCTCGAAGGGCGCCGTCGCGACCAGATCGTCGCCCGACATGGAGAGCGCGAAGGAGAACTCGTCGTTGGGCGAGGCCGCGCTCGTGACCAGCGTCTTGGTCTCGACCCACTCGGTGCCCTGCAGCTCGAACACGTAGGCCACGCCCGAGTTGGAGCCGATCTGGTCGTGGTGGTGTCCGGAGACGACGATGCGCTCGCCCTGCACGGCCACGGCCTCGCCGACCCAGTCGTAGGCGCGCGCGCTGCGCGGCAAGAGCTTGGCGGTCTGGATCCAGGCCCCGTTCCACCTCTCGAAGACGTAGGCCGCGCCCGCAGTGGCGCCCATCGTGCTCTCGAGGCGCGCGCCGAGCACGACGCGGTCGCCGTCGATCGCGACGCCGCGCGAGAGCTCGCCCGCGCCGTCGCTGGCCGCCAGGCGCGCCACTTCGGTCCACACCCCGTTGACCTTCTCGAACAGGTAGGCCGAGCCGCTGTGCGGGCCGGAGGCGTCGCTACGGTAGCTCGACATCAGGATGCGCCCGCCGTCGATCGCGAGCGTGTCCGCCGAGAGGTCGTTGCGCTTCCCGGCACTGCCGACGAGCTTGGCGGTCTCGAGCCACTGCCCTTCCACGAGCTCGAAGACGTAGGCCGCGCCGGACTTGTTGCCGAGCGTCGCATCGAAGCGGCACCCGATCACGATCACCGTACCCTCGATGGCCACGTACTCGCCGAAGTTGGCCGAGCGCAGCGCGTCGCGCGGGGTCAGCTTCTGGCTCTCGACC
>JABFRZ010000148.1 GCA_013140785.1 Planctomycetota bacterium
GACACGTTGGTCACGCCGAACTCGAGCCCGAGGAACTCCTCGACCGTGCCGAAGGCGCTGGGCTCGTCCTCGACCGTCACGGCCGAGAGCTCGATGCCGTCCTGGTAGACGACCACGACCCGGCCGAGGAGCTGGTGGTGGTGGTCAACGAGGAGTTCCGCGACTTCAACGGCAACGCGACCTCGAACGCGCGCTTCGTCGTGCTCGACGACCTCACGAGCGGCTTGGCGCAGCTCGCGAGCGGCCCGGTCCAGGGCCGCGACCAGCTCGCGACCTTGCGCACCTTGATCGTGGCCACGCCCGCGATCGGCGACGTGGACGGCGACGGCGTGGGCGAGGTCCTGTTCGGCGGGCTGACGCAGTACGCGCGCTTCTGCAACTCCGCCAGCTACTTCCTGATGGCGCTCGACGACGCCGAGCGCGGGCTCGCGCCGCTCGCGGGCCGCTTCTTCACGCACTTCTGGAGCGGCTGCGACAGCCCGGCCGACTCCCAGGTGCGTAGCGTGTACCTGGACGCACTCGACATCGACGGCGATGGCCGCGACGAAGTGCACGCCAACCAGTTCGTGTTCCAGGACTGGGTCGAGGCCGCGCCCTGGACCGAGGTCCCCGGCTGGCGCCTGCCCCAGGCGGCCTTCTTCCGCCAGGGCGACTTCAACCACTTCGACCTCAACACCAGCGCGGTCGTGGCCGGCGACTTCACCGGCGACGGACGCGCGGACATCGCCGTGTACCGCCAGGACACCAACGAGATAGGCGTCTACGGGGTGTCGCAGCTCGCGCCGGCGGTCATCGCCAAGATGCGCAGCGTGCCGGTCGCCTTCCACAACTCGCAGGTGCCCGTGAACCCGGTGCTCGTGCCGATCAACGTCGATACCGACAGCCCGGTGCTGCGCTACGACGCGGGCGAGTACCAGCTCGTGTTCTCGGAGCCGCTCGTCATCGCCGCGCTGGCCGCCGCGCCGAGCAAGAACGGCGTCGGCCAGAACGTCGCCGCCTGCCGCACGGCCTTCGGCAACACCGAGACGGGCGGATCGGAGGAGGAGCGCTCGATCACCGTGACGGCCTCGGCCACGGTCGGGTTCAATGTCGACGGCGGCCCGCTCACGCAGAGCGGCTTCGAGCTCAAGCTCACGGCCACGGCCGCCGCGACCCGCCTCACGAGCCACGCCTACACGCTCGCGAAGACGATCCTGTTCACCTCTGGCTCGAACGAGGACCTGGTGGTCTTCACCACGCTCCCGCTCGACCAGTTCACCTACACCCTCCTGTCGCACCCCGACCCGGAGCTGGTCGGCAAGCAGGTGGTGGTGAGCCTGCCGCGCGACACGATCACGCTGCAGGCCGAGCGCGGCTTCTACAACCGCACGGTCCCGGCCGGTGCGCTCAGGATCGACGAGCGCGTCTTCCAGCACGTGATCGGCGACCCCGCCACCTATCCGACGCGCACCGACATGCTCGGGGCCGGTGGCCTGGCCGTCGGCCCGGTCAGCGTCGGCCAGGGCAGCGGCGAGACCGAGGTCACGCTGGATGTCGGCATCGAGTTCGGCGTGGGCGGCGAGCTCCAGCTCGACTTCGTGACGGACGTGGAGGCGACCGGCGGCACGCTCCTGGCCGGCTACTCGATCGGCGCCGGCACGACCAGCAGCCTGCGCGTCACGAGCGGCCAGTCCACGACCTACACCGGCGTGGTCGGCGCGATCGACGCGGCCAACTTCGCGGCGCAGCGCTACTCGTTCGGGCTCTTCACCCACGTCTACCGCGACCCGTCCACGGGGCGCGAGTTCGAGGTGCTGGACTACTGGATCGAGTGAGCTCGAGCAAGTCGGGGAGAACGAGGCCCGCGGGCGCACACGGCGCTCGCGGGCCTCGCGCCACGAGCGGGGCCCGCCTGCAAGCGCCGTGGGATCGGGTTACTGGCGTTCGCCCTCGAGCGCTTCGAAGGCGTAGCGCTCGCTCGCGCGCGTCACGCGGCCGAAAGCGTGCTCGCTGTCGTGATAGAAGAGCCCGAGCCAGCCCTCGTCGGCGGCGCGCGCGAGCCACTTCGAGCGCGAGGCGTAGCTGCGCGGCACGTCGAGGTCGTAGGCCATGATGTAGGCCGGCTGGACGTGGTGCGAGGTCGGCACGATGTCGGCCCAGAAGATCGCGGTCTCGCCGGGGCCGTGCTCGTTCACCGTGATCACGCTCACGCCGTCGGAGTGGCCGGCAGCCTCGTGCGCGACCAGGCCGGGCAGGAGCTCTTCGTCGCGTGCGTAGGAGCGCAGCAGTCCGGCGCGCTCGATCACGCGCACGTTGGTGGGGCTGTAGCCGCCCTTGCGCGCGGGGTCGGGCGACTTGGCGGCTTCGATCTCGACGGCTGGTGCGCGGTGCTCGGCGCGCGGGAAGAGCGGGGCGAGTTCCTCCGCGGCGTCGCGTGTCAGCCAACCGCCGATGTGGTCGAAATGGCAGTGCGAGGCCACGACGTGCGTGATGTCGCCAGGCCCGAGCCCCAGCGCGTGCAGCGAGAACGCGAGCGTCGTGCGCCGGTCGAGGGCGTAGATCCGGCGCCACTTTTCCTCGAGGTGGCCGCCGATGCCGGGCTCGAGCACGACCTTCCAGTCGCCGCGCTCCAGCAGGAACGGCCGCAGCGCGAGCTCGATCGTGTTGTCCTCGGCCGGCGGTGTCAGCCGCGCCCACAGGGTCTTCGGCACGACGCCCCACATCGCGCCACCGTCGAGACGCATCGTCCCGTCCAAGAGCGCGGTGATGCGCCACTCGCCGACCTGGACGCGCTCGGGACGCCAGGCCGCCGGCACGGGCTCAGCTCCCCGCCAGGATCGCGCGCGAGATGATCATGCGTTGCACCTCGCTCGTGCCCTCGCCGATCGTGCACAGCTTGGCGTCGCGCCACATGCGCTCGACCGGGTACTCGCGCGAGTAGCCGTAGCCGCCGTAGATCTGGATCGCGTCGTAGCTGACGCGCATCGCGACCTCGGAGGAGTAGAGCTTGGCGATCGAGGCCGCGGTGCCGAAGGCCTGGCCGGCGTCCTTCAGGCGCGCGGCGTGGTAGACGAGGTGGCGCGCGGCTTCGACCTCGACCGCCATGTTGGCGAGCTTGAAGGCGACGGCCTGCTGCTTCGCGAGCGGCTTGCCGAAGGCCTCGCGCTCTTGGCTGTACTTGAGGGCGCAGTCGTAGGCGCCTTGCGCGATGCCGAGACCGAGCGCGCCGATCGAGATGCGTCCGCCCTCGAGGGTCTTCATGAAGGTCTTGAAGCCCTCGCCCTCGGGTCCGAGCAGGTGGTCGCGCGGGATCCTGGCGTCCTCGAACACGAGCGAGGCCCAATCCGAGCCGCGCATGCCGAGCTTCTTCTCGCCCTTCTCGAGCGAGAACCCGGGCACGCCCTTCGGCACCACGAAGGCGCTGATGCCCTTCGGACCCGCGCTGCGATCGGTGACCGCCGTGACGATGAAGGTCCCGGAATGGGTCGCGTTGGTGCAGAAGCACTTGCGCCCGTTGAGCACGTACTCGTTGCCATTCAGGACGGCGCTCGTGAGCGTGCCGCCCGAGTCGGAACCGGCGCCCGGCTCGGTCAAGCCGTAGGCCCCCATGTACTCGCCCGCGATCAGGCGCGCCACGTACAAGCCGCGCAGCTTGTCACCGCCCCACGCGAAGATCGGATAGGTGCCGAGGCTGACGTGCGCGGCCAGCGTCAAGCCGGTAGAGCCGCACACGCGCGAGATCTCCTCGACCGCGAGGCAGTAGGCGAGCGTGCCGCCGTTCGAGCCGCCGACTTCCTCGGGGAAGGGGATGCCGGGCAGGCCGAGCTCGACGATCTCGGCCCAAGTCTCGGTCGGGAAGCGGTGGTTCTCGTCGATCTCGGCCGCGCGCGGCGCGACCTTCGCGAGCGCGAAGTCGCGCACCATGGCCTGCACCATGCGCTGCTCCTCCGTCAGGTCGAAGGCGTGCTTGATGTCGGGCAGGTCGTAGCGGGTCTGGGTGGTCGAGGCCATTTGAGAGTTTTTCGCCGGTCGAGCTAGTCGAGCTTGACGCGCCAGCCCGAGGTGCGGCGCGCGCCCGGCGCTTCGGGGGGCGGCGGGGTGCGGCCGTTCGCGGCCGCCTTGATCTCGCGCGGTTCCTTGCGGGGATCGCTGTAGAACTCATCGCTGCGTCCGGCTCCGATCCAGTCGATCAGGGCTTGGCGCGAGAACTTCCACTCGCGCCCGACCTTGCGGCCCGGGATGCCCTCGCTGTGCAGCACCTTGTTGAAGGTCTTGGAGCTCACGCCCAGGAGCTCGGCCGCCTCGTCGATGTTCAGGACCTCGCGCGGCGCCGTGCCCGTGTCCGCTCTTGCGGCGCTTGCTTCTTCAGGGCTTGTTTCTTCGGGGCGTCTTTCTTCAGGGCTCATCGCTCCACTCCCTCTTGCGCCCAGCGCTGCTGCATCTCGGCCTTGATCCACTCGGCGATCTCCTCGGTCGGCGTGCCGGGGCCGAAGAGTCGCGCGAAGCCCGCCTGCTGGAGCGTCTGCATGTCTTCCTTCGAGATGATCCCGCCGCCCGTCAGGAGCACGTGCCCCATGCCGCGCTTCACCAGTGCTTCCTTGATGCGCGGGAAGAGCGTCATGTGCGCGCCCGACAGGATCGAGAGCCCGACCACGTCCACGTCCTCTTGCAGCGCGGTCTCGGCGATCATGTCGGGCGTCTGGTGCAGCCCGGTGTAGATCACCTCCATGCCGTGGTCGCGCAGCACGGCCGCGATGGTCTTCGCGCCACGATCGTGACCGTCGAGCCCGGGCTTGCCGACCAGGACGCGGATCTTGCGCTCGGTCATGTCGAGGAGGACGCCAGCTTCCGGCGCCGTGAGCTCGTCCACGCCAGACCGAAGATGCCGAGGCCGAGCTCGAACGCTCCGCCGCGGAGCAAGTGCCCGGTGAACTCGGCGAACAACGCGTAGCCGAGCGTGAGCGTCCCGAGCACGAGCAGGAGCCAGGCATTGAAGCGGACGAACGCGATGGCGCACTTCGCGGCGGTGAACGTTCGATGATCCATCGGAATCTAGCCCTCTTTGCGTAGGTTGCGGGACACTGCGACGCTGACCACTCCGGCCACGGCGCCGACGATCGCGGTGCGGATCGAGGAATCCCCGCTCCAGGGCCCATCGATCTTCCTCAGCACGAACACGGCCACGATGGCGGTCAAGGCCGCGACGGCGGCGACGATCAGCAGCCTCATAGGATCATCGGCTCCTCGTACTCGCCGAACTCCTGGCGCAGCACGTCGGCGATCTCGCCCAGGGTGCAGTAGGCGTGGGCGGCGGTCACGAAGCGCTCGAGCAGGTTGTCCTTGGTGCGGCAGGCGGCGCGCACGGCGTCGAGCGCGGCCTGGGCGGCTTTCGCGTCGCGCGACTTGCGTAGCGCGGCCAGGCGCTCGTGCTGCTCGCGTTCGACCTCCGGGTCGATGCGCAGCAGCTCGATCTCGGGTTGACCATCGCCCTCCTCGACGTAGACGTTGACGCCCACGACCTTCTTCTCGCCGCGCTCGACGGCCAGCTGGTAGGCCAGCGCCGAGCGGTGGATCTCGCGCTGGATGTAGCCCGCCTCGGTGGCCGCGACCACGCCGCCGCGCTTCTCGATCTCCACGAAGTAGCGCTCGGCCTCTTGTTCGAGGCGGTTCGTCTGGGCCTCGACGAAGTACGAGCCCGCCAGCGGGTCGATCACGTGCGCGACCTCGGTTTCCTCGGCGATGACCTGCTGCGTGCGCAGCGCGATCTTCACGGCTTTCTCGGTCGGCAGCGCGAGCGTCTCGTCCATCGAGTTCGTGTGCAGCGACTGCGTGCCGCCCAGCACGGCCGAAAAGGCCTCGAGCGCGGTGCGCACGATGTTGTTCTCGGGCTGCTGCGCGGTCAGCGAGACCCCGGCGGTCTGGGTGTGGAAGCGC
>JABFRZ010000667.1 GCA_013140785.1 Planctomycetota bacterium
CGTCGCCGCCGGCGCGCGCGAGCACGGTGGCGATCACGGTCTGCGCCGAGGGCAGCGCGCGCGGGAAAAAGCCCGCCAGAGTGCGGACGGAACCGCGCTCGCGCTCGCAGATCCCGAGCAGCGCGGACGCGAGGGCCGCGCGCAGACTGGGTCCGGGCTGGGATTCGGGGTCGGACGGGATTCCCAGTTCGATCGCCAGCTTCAACTCGGCGCGCGCGCCGACGCGCCCGAGCAGATCGAGCCCGGTCTCGCGCTCGGCGTCGCCCGCAGCGGACCGAGCCAGGCGCGCCAGCATGGCCAACACGTCCTGACGCGGCAGCATGCCGATGGCACCGAGAAGCGCCGCTCGTTGCGACACGCCACCTTGTCCGGCGCGAAGACGATCGAAGAGGGGCTGCACGGCGTCGCCTCCGAGGCGTGCGAGCTGGTTCGCCGCGCGGGCCATGTGCGCCGGTAGGTCGATCTCCGCCAGAACCGCGTCGATCTGGGTGGCCAAGAGCTCCCCCCGATCTTGCGGGGAGCTCCAGTTCTTCCCCAGGGCAAGCAGACACGCGAGCATCGTCGAGGCAGTACTCATCGTCACCGCATCACTGCTTGATGAGCAGGCCCGTAAGGTCGGAGATGGAGAGCGGCGGGTTCCGGTTCAGGGCGGCACTCAGCACGTCGGGCGAGAGCGGCGAGTGGTCCAGGAGGATGTTCGTCAGCGAGCTCGAGTCCAGGGATGCCGATCCGATTGCCGCGCTCAACACCGAGTCCGACAGCGGCTGGTGGATCCTCAGGACGCTGTCCAGGTCGCCCTTGTTCATAGGGGGATCGCGCAGGCAGGCCGCCTCGAGCGCCTCGACCGAAACCGGCGCGGCGGCGATCAGCGCGTCCCTCAGTTCCTTGGAGGTCATCGAGGAGCCGACCAAGTCCACCAACGGATCATTGGCCACCGTGTCGCGCAGGGCATAGTCCTCGGGCAGGTAGAACGCGGTTCCGTCGCGCACGCCGTAGAGAAGCTCGTTCACTTGCGACCAGTCGAAGTCGCTCTCGGAACCGAAGTACGAGGCGCTGCCCCCGTTCTTCTCGAGGTAGCGCACGTCGAGCACCTGGTCATGGTGTGACTCCGCCGGCGGCAGGAGCAACTTGGGGTCGAACCCGAGGAGCTTGAACGGATCGATGCGCCGCGCGGCCAACGCCTGCGGCAGGTCTACCACGCGCCAGGAGTGAAGCACCGGAATCTGCGCCTCGAGCGTGGCTCCGAGCGCGAGGTCGTAGTGCAGCCTGCCCTTCGCGGCGAGCTGCAACGCCTTGCACACCAGCCCCCCGTAGAGCTCGTACTGCGCAGCCACGTGCACTTCGGCCTCGGGCGCGTAGATGAAGCCGTAGAACTGGCTCTTCGCGCCGAAGTTCACGGTCTTGCCCGCGGGGGCGGCCACCAAGATGAGGCTGTCAGAGGTCACCTGAGTGGTGGTCGAGACGACCGAGCTCGAGGCGAGGTCCAGCGACTCGGTCACGAACAGCTCGATCGGCCCGTCGGTGGTGTCGAACACCAGTTCGGCCCCGATGCGCAGGCTGAGCGAGCCCACCACCGCCGTCAGCGGCCCCTTGAGGATGAGCTTCGTGTTCTTCCCGATGTCCACGCCCTGGTATCCAGCCTCGCCCGGCGGGACGACCATGGGCGTGCCACTCGTGTACTTCAGCGCGCGAGCCAGCGCGATGTCTGGCACGTCGATCGGTGGCGGGATCTCGAGCTCGGGCCGGGCCGAGGTTCCGCCCGTGACGATCGCCCCGCTGGCGACATCGACCTTGCCCATCGGACCGAATACCACGTCGCCGAAGATCAAGCCGCCCGCAGCAATCGAGATGTCGTTGTTCGAACCGACCGTGCCCTGGTTGTTGAGCGGGGTGTTGACCTGCCCGGCGTACTTCCCTTGGCTCGAGTCGTAGCTGTCCAGGCGTACGTCCGGGTTCAAGCGCACGCTGTCGCTGATGAAGAACCCGAGCGAGCCGATGCCGAGCCCGACTGGCTCGCACACGAGTCCGAGCGTGGCGCGACCCGTGCCGTACATCGCCGTACACTCGAGCTCGACCAGGCCGCTCGCGTGCTCGGTGGCCTCGACCCACAGCAGGCCACTTCCGAACACCGCCGGCGCCGCCTCCGAGCCGACGTTCCCCGTGCGCGCCTGCGCGAGCCCGGTGTAAGCCTCGGCCAGGCCCGCCTCGGCCAGGTTGAGCGCCTGCGCGGTATCCGCCGACGAATTGAGGCGCCGCGTGACCGCCAGCGAGATCTGCAGGAAGCCTGCCGCGAGGATGGAGACCACCATCACGGCCATGACCGAGAAGAGCAGGGCCGCGCCGCGCCGCGCGCGTGAATGCATGTCAGTCCGGTGCATGTCAGTTGCTCAGTTGCGGCAGTACACGACCGATTCGATCGTCTGCTCGACCAGGCGCCCGTTCACCTCGGGCCGACGCAGCGTCAGACGGATCACGACGCGTTCGCCCTCGAGCACGAAGCTCAGTCCGTCCTCGTCGATCAGTCCGTTCCCGTTGTCGTCCACACCGTTGAGCTCCTCGCCCTCGAGCAGCGGACTGACCAGGCTGGTCCAGACCGCCTTGCGCTCCTCGGCCGCACCCGGGTTCTCGCGCCACTCGACCGCCAGGCGCTGCTCGTCGAGGCGGATCTCCTCGGGCGCGCTCCACACCACCGCCCCGTCCTCGATGCCGAGGCTGAAGGTGTAGCGGATGCTGTCCGAGTGCAGCTCCTCGATCTCTGGGATGAGCGTGCCGCGGTCCGAGCCCATCACGGCCAGCGCAATCTTGTCCATCACGCCACGCGCCTGGTCCTCGTAGTGCATGCTGGCGGTCTGGTCGCCGGCCAGCCCGAGCGCCGTGTTCATCACGAAGGCGGCCTTGGTCACGACTCCGGTCACCAGCAGAGCAGCCAGGGTCACCTCGATGAGCGTCCAGCCGGCGCGCGGCGAGCGAGGCAGCGATCTCATGGGGGCTTTCACGACTTGTTGTAGCGGCAGAGCTGCGTGGCCATCTCGTACTGGCGCGGGCCCGATGGACTTCTCCAGCGCACGCGGACCTGCACCGGCAGGATGAAGTAGCTGCCGGAGAGATCCTGGTCGCCGACGACGTTGTCGCCCGAGAGGTCGCGCGGCATGCCGAGCGCGCGCAGCTCCACGTCCTCGCGCAGCTGCAAGCCCTCCAGCGGATCGAGCACGGTCGGGAAGACGATCTCGCCGTCCATGCCGCCGACCGCGTCGGCCGCGTCGTCCAGACCCGGAACCTCGAAGCGCTGACCGGGCGCGCTGCCCGCGCCGAGCGGGTCGTCGGCCGGATCGGCGTTGTAGAGCGCGTAGACCTCGGAGAACTCCTGCGAGCGCAGCGTCTCGAGCACGTTGCGCGCGGCGGTGACCGCCAGCGACGTCTCGCGATTGACCGCGCGCTGCTGGGCCAGGCTGCCGACGACGCTCGACAGGATCAGGATCGAGACGAGCAGGATCGTCATCCCCACCATGAGCTCCACGAAGGTGAAGCCGTGTGAGGCTCGACGAGGGCAGCTGGAACCGGGAGTACGCGGCATGGGGCATGTCCCGTGGGGGGGGACGCCGACTTGCAGTTCGGAAGAAAAGACTCGTCAGTTGAGTGAAATTCCGCGCGCGCGGAGGACCTGGAGCGACAGCGCTGCCCCGAAGCCAGCCTTCGACCCACGAACAGGCGCGGAGCACGCCTAGCAGCCCGTAGTGAGAGTCGCTACTGCGGCTTCGCGTGCTGCTAGCCCGACTACAATCCCCCCGATGCGCCTCTTCGCAGGCACGAGCGGCTTCAGCTACGACGAGTGGAAGGGCGTGTTCTATCCCGAGGACCTGCCCGCCAAGCAGCGTTTGGCCTACTACTCGACGCGCCTCACCACGGTCGAGATCAACAACACCTTCTACGGCACGCCGAAGTCCAGCGTGCTCGAGGGTTGGAAGGCGCAGGCGAGCGGCGACTTTCGCTTCGTGATCAAGGCCGCCCAGCGCCTGACGCACCACAAGCGCCTCAAGGACTGCGCCGAGGATCTGGCCTTCACGCTCGACGTCTACCGCGCGCTGGGAAAGAGCCTCGGCCCGATCCTGTTCCAGCTCCCGCCGAACTTCCAGAAGGACCTCGCGCGCCTGACAGTCTTTCTCGAGCTACTCCCCGCCGACATCCAGCCCGCCTTCGAGTTCCGGCACGCGTCCTGGTTCGGCGAGGACGTCTACGAGACCTTGCGCGCGAAGGGCGCCGCGCTGGTCGTCTCGGACGTGGACGAGGCACCCGAGCCGCCGCTCGTGCCAACCGCGCGCTTCGGCTACCTGCGCCTGCGCCGCACGGCCTACGCGCCCGACGCGCTCGCGACCTGGCTCACGCGCGTGCGCGCGCAACCGTGGGACGAGGCGTACGTCTTCTTCAAGCACGAGGACGCCGGCACCGGGCCGAAGCTGGCGGGCGAGTTCCTGACGCTGGCGCGTGGCTGAAGGTTGGCCGCAAGGTCACTGGGCTCCGACATCTGGATCCCGATGCAACCTCGCGGCCCGTGTTGCCCCTAGGGTCTGTCCTCGCGCGCTCTCAGCTCCGCTTCGTGTAGCGGATGCGCATCTGCAGCTCCTTCTTCCCGCCGTCGAGCTGGAAGATCTCGAAGGCGCGCGTGCGCGCATCCGGGAAGGTGGAGAGGTACTCGAAGCGCGCGGGTTTGCCGTCCATGCCGAGGCCGTCCACCAGGGCGGTGAAGCTCTTGCCGTCCTTCGAGAACTGGCCGTTCGCGAAGACGGACATCGGGCTCCCGCTCGAGTCGATCCACACGCCGGAGTAGGCGCTCTTCGAGGCGTCGTAGCCGGTGAAGCCCTTGCCCTGGAAGGGCATGCCCATGAACGAGCCCGTGTGCTCGGTGATCAGCCAGTTCCCGCCGCACTCCATGCGGCAGGTCTCGCTGCCCTGGGTGGTCTGGCCCATCAGCGAGACTTCGGCGTCCCAAGTGCCGACCCAGGCTTCGAGGCGCTTCAGTTCGGGCGGGAGTGTGGGCGCGCCGGGGACCTCTTGTTTGGGCGAGGACGTGGCGCGCAAGACGAGGAGGCCGGACAGCAAAGTACCGGCGAGGAGGGCGATCTGCATGAGTGACTCATCGGACGCATCGCGTCCGCTTGGACCGGCACTGAGCGCGCTCGGTCGTGGGGAGGAACGTCGCGGAGGAGCGGACGGATCAGGCCGGCTTCAGCCGCCAGCCCGTGATGAAAAACCGTAGCGCTGCGTCGCGAAGCCCACCACCGCACCGAGGGCCATGCCCGGGAGCATGATCTCGGCGTAGTAGTGCAAGCCGTCGGGAGTGGGCAAGGCGGCCACGACGTAGCTGAGCGCGAGCCCGACCACGAGGCCGAGGGTGATGCCCTTGCCCAGCGAGCGGGACTTGCGGGCGTACATCCCCGCCGCCACGCCGGTGAGCAGACCCTTGAAGGTCGATCCGATCACGATCCCGAGGAGCTGATCCTTCGGAACCGAGTCGTAGAAACCGGCGCAGGCGCCGTCGATCGCCCCCAAGAAAGCTCCGAGGAGTAGCCCGAGCAGTACCTTCGACATCGTTTTCGTCGCTCCTATCCGCGGGACCGCACCATGCGGTCCGCCCTCATCTCCAACGGGCGCTCCGGTTCCTTTGAGGCTACCCGCAAGAAATCGTGCCTCAACGCCCGGAGAAGAAGAACACCAGCGCGCGCAAGATCAAGTACCCGATCACGAGCCAGGCCACGAACTGGTGCTTGACCAGAAAGCGCCCCGCGCGCTCGAGCGGCCCCTCGCGGTAAGCGGAGACGGGCTCGCGGTCGAGGTACGCGGCCAGGTCGCGGGCGAGCTCGAGAGCCGAGGGATAGCGGGCCTCCGGCTCGGGCCGGCGCGCGCGCGCGATCAC
>JABFRZ010000189.1 GCA_013140785.1 Planctomycetota bacterium
CCTCGGGCAGAGGTTGTGTGACAACTGCCGTACTACCCGGGGACGGACGCCGATCAAAGACTTGGGTTGCGGGCGTCAGCCAGCGCTAGGAGCGTGTCGGAAAAACCGCTACTGCGGCTTCGCGAGCGGGGCGGATGCTTCGTCAGGCTCGGCGAGACGTGCTCGGCGGCCACAGAGGCCTGGCCGCCTCGCTGTCGCCTTCCTCGCCTCCGCGCCGCCCGCTTCGCCTCGCAACGCGGTTTTTCCGACACGCTCTGACCCGGACGGAACCTCGTCCAGCCTAAAGACCGCGCTTCGGCCCGGCCGACAGGCATGCCCGGTCCGGAGCGCAGAGGCGCCGAGCGGACCGAGAAGCGACCGCGCAGCGGGAGGGATCGACGGCGAGGAAATCATTTCCGTCGCTGCATGCCCCCTACGGCGCGGCCACCGCGCCCCCATCCACGTGACGACCGGCACCGAGACCCCCACCACCGAAGCCGCTTCCGCGGCGACGCCGCCCAAGCAGCGCCTCTCGACGGCGCAGATGCTGCACCTGATGCGGCTCGAGATGGACCGCGCGCTGCGACACGGCTACCCGATCTGCGCGCTGGTGGTCGGGCTCGATGGCTTCGACGAGGTTCACCACCTGCCCTGGCGGCGCGCGCTCATGCCGGCCCTCTTCCAGGAGCTGAAGGCCGTCACTTTCCAGAACGACGTGCGCGGCCTCGGGGTCTGGACCGAGCGCTTCCAGCTGGCCATCTTCCCGCACGTCACGCCCGACCGCTTGCTCAAGCTGGCCGAGGACCTACGCGCGCGCGCGAGCAGCCTCAAGGTCGCGAACGTGCCCGAGAACGAGCCCTTCGCGCTCTCGGCCGGCATCGCGCACAACCTGCACCCGGGCCCGATGTCCTTCGAGGCCCTGATCCAGGAGGCCGAGGCCGGCATGGCCCTGGCCCAGAGCGGGGGCGGCAACAAGACCGTGCAAGCGCGCGAGGTCGAGCGCGAGCTCGACCGCTTGCGCGAAGAGGTGGACAGCCAGATCCTGGAGATCCAGGAGTTCCAGTCCAAGCTGTTCGCGGACGCCGGCAACACGGAGGAGCTGTGGGGCAACCAGCTCATCTCTAAGGTCATCGAGCTCTTCAAGCGCGAGCCCGAGAAGACCGAGGGCGTGCTGCGCGTCGAGAAAGAGGTCATCGCGCTCCTGAAGGCCGAGCTCGCAGCCTGGCGCGAGAGCTCGACCGCCAGCCGCATGATCGAGAGTCAGAAGACGATCGATCAGCTCGAACGGCGCGTCGCGAAGCTCACCGAGAGCCTGGGCATGACCGAGGCCGAGCTCCAGCGCGTCGCGCAGATGAAGAACATCGACCTGGGCCTTTCCTCCATCTACCGGTCCATACAGGGCTTGGGAGGCGGAGAGGCCGGGGCCGAAGTGAAGAAGGAGATGCTGAAAAACATCTTCGAGTCCAACATGGCCCTGCGGGCCCAGTTGGCCTCGCTTTCCTGAACGAGACCCGAAGCCACACCGCCGGGGCTGCCCTGGCCTGACCGACACCAACACCATGACCGATTCCAAGAACAAGAAGAAGAAGGACGAGGGCGAGGCCAGCCCCTTCGAGGGCGCGGCCACGGCCACGGCCGAGCAAGTGAAGACCGAGGGCGTGCTCTACCTGGGCATCGACTTCGGGACTTCGCACACCTCCGTGGCCGCCTCGAACGGCGTGCGCGAGACGATCTCCTCGCACGTCGGCTACCCGAAGGACGTGGTCAGCCGCAAGCTGCTGAAGAAGGACGTGCTATTCGGCGACGAGGCGCTCGAGAAGCGTCTGTCGCTGAACTTCTTCCGTCCGCTCGAAATCCTGAAGACGAAGAACCACGACCGCGAGGATTTCGACGCCAACCTGAAGGCCGCCCAGGACCTGCTCAAGGAAATCATCCGCCTGGCGAAACCGCGCAAGGACGAGCTCGTCTACGGCGTGATCGGCGTGCCGGCCCAGGCCTCGATCCATAGCAAGGACGCGATCATCAAGACCGCCAAGGAGGCGCTCGACTCCGTCATGCTGTGCTCGGAGCCGTTCGCCGTCGCCTACGGCCTCGACATGCTCGACGACGTGCTGGTGATCGACATCGGCGCGGGCACCACCGACCTGTGCCGGATGCACGGCACCATGCCGGAGGAGTCCGACCAGATCACGATCTATCACGCCGGTGACTGGGTGGACCAGCGCTTCGCCGAGCTCATGGTCGAGAAGCACCCGGAAGCCCAGTTCACGATCCAGATGCTGAAGGTGATCAAGGAGCGTCACTCCTCGGTGGACGAGCGCGTGGAGCCGGCCCTGATCGAGCTGCCCGTCAACGGCAAGCCGACCGAGTTCGACGTCACGGCCGAGCTGCGCGAGGCCTGCCAGGGCATGGTGCCGCCGATCGTGGAAGGCCTGAAAAAGCTGGTCTCCACCTTCGACCCGGAGTTCCAGAAGCGCCTGAAGGACCGCGTGCTGCTGGCCGGCGGCGGCAGTCAGATTCGCGGCCTGCACCTGGCCATCGAGCGCGAGATGCACAAGCAGCTCGGCGGCGGCAAGTGCATGCGCATCCAAGAGCCGGTCTACGGCGGCTCGAACGGGGCCCTGAAGATCGCCCACGACATGCCGGCCGAGTACTGGGAGAAACTCAAGTAGCTCGACGGCCCGGGGGAACGCCGGGCGGGAAAACCGCTCCGGCGCGAACCCGGCGCCCTGGGGGGATGGCCCCCTGGGCTCGTTCAGACCGGCCCGGCGCACGCGCGCCGGGCCGGTTCGTTTGCGGGCAGCGCCTCCACTTTTGTCAGCTCCCGAGCCCCATGGCTCAGTGCTGCGAAACGTGCAGGCGCGCCTCGTCCTCTCCGGCGGCTTCCTCGATTGTCACGCGCGTGCCCGCGCGGAGGTCCGCGAAGCGCTCGAGCTTGCCCGAGGGCCACGTGACTTCGAGCCGCTCGACTCGCTGGTGCTGGCCGAGGCCGAAGACGAGTGTGCGCGCGGAAGACGAGAGGAAGCCCGTGGCCAGACCGGCCAAGCGCAGCTGCGGCTTCTCGGCCACCCAGGCCACCACGCGCGCGCCCACGGCCTCGCGGTTCTTTCCCAGGCCGATCAGCGCGACCTCGAGCGAGTTCTCTGAACGCCCACCGTTCCGCAGCAAGCGCGGGGGCCCGTCGATGTTCGCGATCAGGAGGTCGGTGTCGCCGTCGCCGTCCACGTCACCCGTGGCCGAGCCGCGCGCGGCCAGGCGCTCGCCCAGCGCCACGCCTCCCCGACCCGGCGGCTCGCAGAAGCGCCGCCCGTCGTACTCGAACAACTGCGTGGGCTCGAGGTACGTCGCGCCGAGATGGAATCCGTCCACCTGCGGGTAGACGTGTCCGTTGACGGCATAGAGCTCGAGGTCGCCGTCGAGGTCGAAGTCGATGAACTCCGTGCCCCAGGCCAGCTTGTCCAGAGTCGGCGCCGAGAGCCCGACGGCGCGCGTCACGTCCGTGAAGTAGCCGCGCGCATCGCTGCGGTAGAGGGTCGAGTACTCGTCCGAGAAGTTCGTCACGTACAGGTCGAGACGCAGGTCGCCGTCGTAATCGCCGAGCGCCACGCCCATGCTCGCCTGCGGCTTCCCGGACAGGTCGAAGGCCACGCCCTGACGTTGCCCGACCTCCTCGAAGCGCCGCCCGGCCAGGTTCTTCCACAGGTGGTTGGCGGCGGTGTCGTTGGGCACGAACAGGTCGAGCCAGCCGTCCTGGTCGAAGTCGAAGGCGACGCACTGGAAGCCGAAGTGCTGGTCGTGCAGGCCGAGTTCGCTGCTGGCCTCGCGAAAGACGAGTCCGCCCTCGTTGACGAAGAAGGAATCCGGCGCGCCCGGCAGGCCGTTCGGGCCCTTGTGCACCTCGATTCCCTTGTAGCTCGTGGTCGGGCGCTCGGCGAGCATACGTGGCTCGTCGAAGATCGCGTAGTTGGCGACGGACAGGTCGAGGTCGCCATCCTTGTCGAAATCGAAGAAGGCCGCACCCGTGCTCCAGCTCTGTACCCCGACCCCGGCCGCCTCGGTGCGGTCGGCGTACGCTCCGCGCCCGTCGGCGACGTACAGCGTGTTGCGGCCGTAGTTGGTGAGGTAGAGGTCGCTCCAACCGTCGCCATCGACGTCGCACACGCGCACTCCGTTGGTCCAGCGCCGCTCGTCGATCCCGGCCGCGCTCGCGACGTCCTCGAAGCGCGCGTGCCCGTCGTTTCGGAACAGGGCATCCGACGGATTGTCCGCGAGCGGCCGGCCGAGGTGCCCGCCGTTGGTGAGGTACGCGTCCAAGTCCCCGTCCTGATCGTGATCGAACAAGGCACAGCCGCCCCCCACAGTCTCGACCAGGAAGAGCTTCTCGCGCGAGCCGCTCACGCGCTGGAAGCGCGCCAGTCCGGACTCCACGGTCACGTCGCGCAGCAAGTACGGACCGTCATCCGAGTACGGACCGCCGGTGGCGTCCGGCGGCCCCGCGCTGGCTCGAGCCGGTGCGGCACCGCCTTCGGCGACCTCGCCCGTGTCCGCGCCGCAAGAGCACCCAGAGACGCACAGGAGTGCCGTCGCCAGCAGGACAGCACCCGTGCGCCTCAACGGGTCACTCCTCCTCGGACTCGCCGAGCTCCTCGTCCGCCCCCTCGGCCATGACCTGGTTCGCCGGGGCCTCGGTGACGCCCAGCGCCGCCGCCTTGGCAAACAGACGCTTGGCGTCCTCCTCGCGGCCGACTTCGCGACACACCTCGCCCAGGGTGAACAGCGAATTGCCGTCGGCCGCGGCCTCGCCCTCGACCGCGCGCAGCAGCGCATCCAGGTTGGCGTCGTCCCTGCGCTCGGCGTACAAACGCAGCAGCTCGAGCTTGGGATCCAGCACGTCGGGCGCGAGGAACTCGGCCTCCTTGAGGTGGTCGATGGCGCCCTTCTCCTTCATGTGGCGCAGGGCCACGCCGCGCCACAAGTGCGCGCGCCAGTCGCGGCGGTCGATGAGGATCGCCCCCTTGAACAGTCCCTGGGCCTTCTCCCAATCCCCGATCTCGAGGTACATCTCGCCCAAGCGCCGCAGCGCGGCGCCGTCGCTCGGGTTCTGGTTCACGGCCTTCTGACGGCGCGTGAGCTGTTCGTCGAAGGCCACCCACTGCTGCCTGCCCGCATTCGCCTTGGCCTCGCCCTCGGCGTCGCCGAGCTTGCCGCACACCTGGCTCAGGCGCCCGTAGACTTCGTACTCGCTCGGCTCGAGCGCGACCGACTTCTCGTAAGCCACGCGCGCTCCGGCCAGGTCGCTCAAGACCTCGAGCGCCTGGCCGAGCAGGAAGTGCGCGGCGGCGTCGTTCGGGTTGAGCTCGAGCGCGCGCAGGTAACTGTCGCGCCCGGCCTCGGTCTCGCCCGCATCGACTTGTGCGCGCCCGAGGGCCTTCCAGCCGCCCACGAGTTTCGGGTTGAGCTCGACCGCCTTGCCGAGGTGCAGCCGCGCGCCGTCCAGATCGTCCTTCAGGTAGTGCGCGCGTCCGAGATGGAACAAGTACTGGTCGTTGGCGGGCTCGAGCTCGCAGGCCTTGGCCAGGAGCGCGACGCCCTCACCCAAAACATCGAGATCGCGTGACTTCGACCAGACCTGCTGGGAGGACTGCTGCACCTTGAGCTTGCCCAGCTCGAAGCACGCCTCCGCCATCTTCGGGTCGAGCTGGAGCGCGCGCCCGAACTCGGTCTCGGCCTTCTCCACTTCGCCCTTCTGCAGGTGCTGCAGGCCCATCTCGTAGGCGAGCATCGCGCTCGAAGCGCCCGCCTCGAGCGCGCCCTCTGCACCCTTGGCGCCGCCCCTCTCGGTGGAACGCGGGGTCACGGGTGTCTTGGCAGGGTCGTCGCCGCCGCAGGCGGGCAGCAGGGCCACGAGGAATGCCAGGCTGGACGTG
>JABFRZ010000547.1 GCA_013140785.1 Planctomycetota bacterium
CGGCCGCGTCAGCCTCGCGCCGCGCCCTGCAGCGCGCGCACGTAGATCGGGCGCTTGCCCGGCGTTTTCGCCAGGCGCTCGAAGCCGCAGCGTTCGAAGACCTGTGGCAGGCCGGTCCAGGCGAAGGCGCCCGGGAGCTCGCCACCGGCCTTGGGCGGCACGGCCGGGTAGCCCTCGACGCGCGTCGCACCGCGTCTCCGCGCAAGCGTCACGGCCTCCTCGAGCATGCGCTTCCCGAGGCCGCGCTTGCGCCACTCCTTCGTGACGAAAAAGCAGGTCACCGACCAGGTGCGCTCGTCCCAATCGGTCGCGAGCGAGCGCTTCGTCGCCAGTGCCACGAAGTCCGCGCGCGGCGCGACGCTGCACCAGCCGAGCGCGTGACCGTTGGCGAGCGCGAGCACGCCACTCGCCGCGCCGCGCTCGACCAGACGCTTCAGCGCCCGTCGGTTTTCCTCGCCGCGCCCCTGCTCCCAGTCCTTCCGCCCGAGACGCCACGCCATGCACCAGCACCCGCCGCACGCCCCGCGCGCGCCAAAGAGCTCCTCGAGGCGCGCCCAGTCGGACACGCGCAGCGGACGAACCTCGACGGCGGCGCGCGGCATGGAGACCTCAGGCGCTCGGCTCGGCGGACTTCGCCAGGCGCGATCCCACCATGGCGAGCCCGAGCCCAGCCAGGCCCGCGAGCAGCCCGTAGGGGAAGCTGCGCTGCATGTCGATCTTCACTTGGTCGTAGCCACGCCGCGCCGCGAAGCTCCTCGGCCCCGCGCCCGGCCCGTTGGCGATCTCGAGCACGACCACGACCGACACGACGATCGTCAGGATGCCGAAGACGATCAGGGCGATGCCCACCCGGCGACGCGCGCGATTCACGACCACGCCGGTATCGTAGCGCCGCCCGCGGACCTAGTGTCCCGTCTCGCCGGCGCGCGCAACCATCCTCGAGGCCGGGAGTCATGCTCGAGGCGTGTCAGGGGATTGAAGGCCGCACCGCCTTCGGATCCAATGGGATCGCTCGAAGGGTGAGGGAGACCCTCGGACCATGACGCTTCCCACCTCGCCAGGCGGCGCGGAGCTGCCCGTTCCGCTCAAAGACGCACTACGCGCGCGCCTCGAGGGCGAGCTCGTGCTGCCCCTGTTGCCCGACACGGCGGCACGCGTGATCGCGGCCTGCCAGAACGAGAGTTCCGAGGTCGAGGAGCTCAACGAGCTGATCAAGCGCGACCCGTCGCTCGCGGCGCACATCCTGCGCATCGCCAACTCGGCCGCCTATGCACCGAGGGTGCCCATCCTCACGCTCCAGCAAGCGATCGGTCGCGTGGGCCTCGCCACCGTCGGCGACATCGCGGTCGCCGTCGCACTCAAGGAACGGGTCTTCTCGGTCCCGGGTCATCAAGCTCGCCTGCACGACCTGTGGCAGCACTCCCTGGCCACCGCGTGCTACGCCAAGGAGATCTCCGTGCTGCTGCGCGGTGACCTGGAGTCCGCCTTCCTGTGCGGCCTGCTCCACGACGTCGGGATGGCCATCACCCTGCAGGTCGTGTGCGATCTGGAACGGGAGCGGGTCGTTCCGACGGTCCTGTCCGCGACCCTGGAGGCGGCCATGCTGGAGTTCCACTGCGAGTTCGGAGCGAAGTTCGCGGAGGCCTGGCGGCTCGGCCCTTGGATCAGCGCGGTGATCCGCCATCACCACGAGCCCGCCGGGGCGCGCTTCCGTCCTGACGAGATCGGCATCATCGCGCTGGCCGACGGCCTGGCCTACTGGGCTCTCGAGGCGGGGAAGACCGAAGAGGACTTCCAGGCTGAGCCGCGCTTCGGGTTCGTTCGGCTGCACGAGGGCGGCCTCAAGATGCTCCTCCGCAAGCGCGAGCTCGTCCTCCAGCAGGTCGCGGCGCTCGCGTAGTCGGAAGGCCCCGGACTCGACTCAGTCTCAGGGCCGCTGGGCCGGCGCGTCCCTTGCTTTCGCCAAGGCCTCGGCCTCGGCGCTGCGCCGCGGGGTCAGGCTCTTCACGTCGAGCGGCTCGCCGGGCTCACCGAGGGGCAAGAGCGGCTCCGGCCGGCGCGTCTCACCCTCGACCGCTCTGAGCTCGGGCAGGTCCTTCGACGAGCGCGCATCGCGTTCCTCGAAGCGCCGCAGGGTCGGGATCAGGCGCGAGTGGATCGAGCCGACGAAGTCGTTGTAGGACTTGCGCGCGCGCTCGATCGATTCGCCGACCACGGCCGCGTGCTCGAGCACGATCGCCGCGCGCTGGTGCAGCTCGCGCCCGAGCGCGAACAGCTCCTGGGCGCTGTCGGACAGGTTCTTCTCGCGCCAGCCGACGTGCACGGCGCGCAAGAGGCCGATCAGGGTCGCGGGGCTGGCGATCACGACGTTGCGCTCGGCCGCGTACTCGATCAGCTCGGGCCGGCGCTCGAGCGCGGCATCCACGAGCTGGTCGCCGGGGATGAACATGACCACGAACTCCGGCGAGGCGTCGAAGCTCGTCCAGTAGCTCTTGCGCGCCAGCTTCTGGGCCTGGAGCATCACGTTCTCGGCGTAGCGCTCGAGGTGCGCCTCGGCCTCCTCGGGCGTCTTCGCGTCGAGCGCGTCGAGGTACGCATCCACGTTCATCTTGGCGTCGATCGCGACCACGCGGCCGTTGGGCAGCCGCACGACGAGGTCCGGGCGCGAGAGCTTGCCCTCCTCGTCGCGCTGGCTGGATTGCAGCGTGAAGTCGCAGTAGCTCTTCATGCCGGCCACCTCGACCACGCGCTCGAGCTGCACCTCGCCGTAGCGCCCGCGCACGTTGGGCTTGCGCAGCGCCTGCACGAGCTTGCTGGTCTCGCTGCGCAGCTCCGAGTTCGACTGGCTCATCTTCAGGACCTGCTCGCGCAGCCCCGCGTGATCGCGCCCGACCTGCTCGAGCGACTGGTGCGTCTTCTCGAGCGCCTTGGCCACGGGCGCGATCAGCTGATCCACCGCGAGGCGCCGCCGCTCGAGCTCGGCCGTCGCCTCGGTGCGCTGCAGCGCGAAGGCCGTCTGCGCCAGGCGCATGAACTCCTCGTTGGAGTTGCGCAGGGCCTCGCCCGCCAGCGCCTGGAAGGTCGTGCGCGTCGTCTCGAGGTCGCTCTGGCGTGCCTGCGCCAGCTCCTTCTCCGCCGCCAGACGCCCGCGCTCGCGCAAGAGCCAGCCACAGACGGCCAGCACGACGACGAGCGCGACCGCGAGGGAAACGACGAGGGCGATCTCCATGGTGCGGTTGCCGTTCTACCCCCGCGCCTGGCGCGAGCCTAGCGCTCGATCGGGGCCGGCTCGAGGCGCGGCTGCAGCACGGTCCTCATCTGTGCATCCCAACTCGGCAAGGAAGCTGTCACCAGAGTCGATCGCGCTGCCGAAGCCCACGCCGGCGTAGAGCGCGACCCGGCCGCCATCCTCGTACATCGCGAGGGAAAGCCGTCCGCGTCGAGCCCCCTTGCTGGGGGGGGCTTGCGCCTGCGTCCCGGGTCTCTCGCGGGCTCCACCAGATCGACGAACGGTCCCGCGCTGGCGTTGCCGAATCCGAGCAGCGCGCGCCCATGGCGCCGTCGATGACTCCGAAGCACGAGGCACGCGTGCGCGGAGGGTCGCTTGGCGGCAGCTCTTTCGCTGTCGGCCGGAACGCTCGCGATCGCCGGCCGCGCGTCGGCGCGACGCGCTCGAACCGGCCCGGCGGCGCCTGGCTCGAAGGTCTGGCGATCATCTACGAGCGCGATCCGACGACGGGCGCGTGGGTCCAGGTCGACGAGCTGGCCAAGCCCGTGACGTCCGATCTGCGCCTGCCCTTCTTCGGGAGCGCCGTGGCCCTCAGGGGCGACGTGGCGGTCGTGGTAGCTCGTACGGCTGGTCGTTCGAGTACCCGAGCGCCCTGACGAGCACGTCGTCGTAGCCGACACGGCCCAGGCGAATCGCATGGTTTCACGGAGCACCTTGTGGAGCGGGATCCGGTCGGCGCCCGCGCGGCGTGAGCGCTCTCATCCCGAGCCCAGCGCCCCGCAGGCCTTCCCGCGGCGGGGGTGTCGGGCCCGCGAGACGACTCGCGGGCCCACGGAGTCGCCTTCCAAAGAAACAGCCGCCTGGTTCTTCCCTGACCAGGCCCGCCTCCGCGGGCAAGCGGCTCAGAGCGTGTCGGAAAAACCGCGTTGCGAGGCGAAGCGGGCGGCGCGGAGGCGAGGAAGGCGACAGCGAGGCGGCGCAGGCGGCCTCTGTGGCTGCCGAGCACGTCTCGCCGAGCCTGACGAAGCATCCGCCCCGCCCGCGAAGCCGCAGTAGCGGTCTTTCCGACACGCTCCTAGCTCACTCCTTCGCCGCCAGGACTCTGCCCAGCGCCACCAAGCGCTCGCCCCAGAACACACGCAGGCGATCGGCCTCCGCACGCGTGGCGAGCTTCGAGTGCGATAGCGCCACCTGGCTCTTCGCCGCGCCTTTGGCGGTGAAGCCCGCCTCGACCGGCGTGCCGTCCGCCCAACGCATGCGCATGTACTTCGGCTTGGTCGCCTTGCTCATGCGCAGCTTGGCACCGTCGAGCCAGCGCTCGCAGCGCACGAAGGCGGTCCAGAGGTCGGAGAGCGGCACGGGATAGGTCTTGCTCTTGTTGACCGCGAAGCTGCCGTCGCGCTGCTGGCCCTTCTCGCGCAGGCCGCGGATGCGCTCGTAGCCGACGGCGAGCATCTGGGTCCACCAGGAGGGCGTGCCGAAGTCGTCGCTCAGGAGCTGCGCGATCTTCGCGTGGGGGAGCGCCGCTGCGCCGGCGCGGTCGAGCTCGTCCACCCATTGTTGCCAGGTGCGGCCGGTCTTGTTGGCGACGATGGTGTCGCTCATCCCGGCCAGCGCGGCGAGGTCTTTGGTCGACGGCGCGCGCGCCGCTTTCGACGTCTTCGGAGGCTTCCTCGCCAGCGGTCGCTTCGCCAGCACCTGGGCCCGGGCGGCCGTGTAGCGCTCACCCGTCTTCTTCATGCGCGCCCGCACGAGGCGCTTCAGATCTTTCTGCGTCGGCATCGGATCGTTCCTTTCATCGTGGCCGCAGCGCGCACCCCCCGACGGAACGCCCCGCGGCAGACGAAGGAGTTCGTCCATGCCGATCCGGGGGTATGCCCCCCTTTGCCTCGCAGGGACCTCCGTCGGGGGGAGGTCGAAGAGGTTGGGCGCGGATGGTCGCCGGGGAGGAGCTTGCCAGGCTTCGCTGAGGTGTCAAGGGGGGCGCTGGACGCTCGGCCACGCGGGCGAGTCGGAGGTCGTCGCGCTAGTCCCAGAACAAGCGCTTGGCTTCTCCAGATCGCCTGGAATCGCCGTAGCCGTGGGCTTTCTCGGACCTTCGAAAGCGGAGCGTGGTTCCTCCACGCGAGCATTTCGAAGGTTCGAGAAAGGCCGCGGATGCGGTGAGTCCGGGCGAAGCGCAGCGCTCTGGTGAAGCCAAGCGCTTGTTCTGGGACTAGTGCTCTGCCAGGCGGGCTTCGCCCTCGAGTGCTACCGCAAGGACTACGAGCCGCCGCCCGAGGCCGCGCCGGAGGAGCCTGCGCGCTACCTCGGCACCTACGCCGATCCGATGAGCGGCAAGGCGTTCCCCGTGATCGTCCGGCACGTCACCGAGGACGACACGACCGGCCGGTGGTCACGGAGTTCGTCGCGCTCGACACCGCGATCGACCCGGCCGTGCTCGAGGTGCCCCGCCCCGAGCGGACGACGGGAAGTGACGCCCGGATCCGCCGGAGCCCGCAAGCTGCGTTGATCCGGTTTCGCTGAGTCAAGCGGCGCGTCCGCGGCATGGGAAGATGCGTCCATGTCGCCGCCCGATCCGCGCTTGACCGCCGCGTTGCTCGCCGAGAGCGCCTGGCTCCAGCGTCTCGCGCTGCGGCTCGTCGCCGAGCCCGC
>JABFRZ010000091.1 GCA_013140785.1 Planctomycetota bacterium
GTCGCGGCCCGCGCCGGCGGCGGCGGCGCCCACGCCCTCGATGGTGTCGGCTTCCTCGAAGGCCTGCCCCAAGGAGATGCGCTTCGTGGCCGTGTGCGCGAGCACGCGCTCCAGGCTCTTCGCGCCGATCCCGCGCGGCGGCGCGCCGATCGCGCGCGCGAAGGCGAGCTCGTCGTCGGGCTGGACGAGCAGCTTCAAGTACGCGATCACGTCGCGCACCTCCTTGCGATCGAAGAACGAGCGCCCGCCCACCAGCACGTAGGGGATCGCGCGCGCGCGGAACTGCTCCTCGAAGACGCGCGCCTGCGGGCCGGTGCGGAACAGCACCGCGCAGTCGCCGAAGCGCGCGGCGCGCCGCCCGACCAACGCGAGAATATCGCGCGCCACGTGGTCGGCCTCCTCGCTGTCGTTCTCGGCCAAGACCAGCTGCAACGGCTCGCCCGGCCCGAGCGCCGCGCGCAGCTCCTTCGGGTGGCGCTCGGTGTTGTGCGCGATGACCCGGTTGGCGGCCCGCAAGATGGGTTCGGTCGAGCGGTAGTTCGTCTCGAGGCGCACCACTTTGGCGCCCGGGAAGTCGCGCTCGAAGTGCAGGATGCGCGTGACGTCCGCGCCGCGCCAGCCGTAGATCGACTGGTCGTCGTCCCCCACCACGCACAGGTTGCGGTGCCCGCCCGCGACGGCGCGCACGATCTCGTACTGCGGCGCGTTGGTGTCCTGGTACTCGTCCACCAGCACGTAGCGGAAACGCTCGCGCAAGATCGCGAGCGGGCCGTCCTTGCGCTTCAAGAGCTGCACCGTGCGCAGCAAGAGATCGTCGAAGTCCACCGAGCGCGCCCGCGCGAGCTCCTCCTCGTAGCGCGTGAAGGCGCGCCCCACGAGCTCGTCCTGCTCGTCGGCGGCCTTCGCGAGGAAGGCCTCGGCCCCGATCAGGCGGTTCTTGAGCAGCGAGATGCGCGCTTGCAGGTCGCCGGCCTGCATCGTCACGCCCTCCACTTGCAAGGTGCGCAAGACGCCGCGCAGCAGCGCGAGCTGGTCGGCCCCGTCGCTGATCACGAACGAGCGCGAGAGGCCGACCAGCGCGCCGTGCTCGCGCAAGATCTCGGCGCAGAACGAGTGGAACGTGCCCACGAAGGGCAGCTTCGCGCGCTCCTTCCCGATCAGGGCCGCGAGACGCGCGCGCATCTCGCGCGCGGCCTTGTTGGTGAAGGTCACGGCCAGGATGCGCTCGGGCGCGACGCCCTGCGCCACCAGGTGCGCGATGCGCACCGTGATCACGCGCGTCTTGCCGCTGCCCGCGCCCGCCAGCACCAGCAGCGGGCCCTCGGTGTGCAGCACGGCGGCGCGCTGCTCGGGATTCAACTTGGCCAGGAGCTCGGTCACGGCGGCGTGGATGGCGCGGCCTGGATCTGCGGCGGCATGGATGGGCGGCGGCTGGATGGCGGCGGAGCGGGCGCGCAGGTTACGCGCTCGCCCTCTGCGCTCAAGCGCCTTCTTCGAGCGCGGCGTCCTCGACGAACGCCGGCGGCCGGCGCGCCTCGCGCGAGAGATCGCGCAAGAGACCCGTGCGCCAGCTGCGTAGCCGCCAGCCCTCGTCGAAGAACAGCACGACACCCTGCATGCGCTGGTCGATCTGGCCGTAGTCGAAGGACACCGACACTCGTTCCGCGACCGGCACGCTCGCGCGCAAGCCGAAGTTGCGCTCGTCGAACCAGCCGTAGGCCAGGGCCGCGCCGGGCTCGCCGCCCTCGGCGTGCTCCCACACCCACAGCGGCGCGCCGAGCGCGCTCAAGCAGTCGTCCAGATCGGTGCGGCCCGCCTCGAACCCGTTCAGGGCCGCGCGCGGCACCGGCGCAAAGCGCGATTCCCGCACCCAGGAAGCCTGCAAACAGCCCGCGGCCAGCAAGGAAGTGAGCGCGACGGCGAACGAGTGTAGGAGCGGGCGCACTGGGCTAGTCGTGGAGGTCTTCCCACGGCATGGCGTACTCGCTCTCGTCGGCTTCGAGCGTCACGCCCACGTGCGTGAGCATCTGCTGCTCGTCGAAGAAGACCCAGGCGCGGTCGGCGCGCGTGTCTTGGTTGTAGAACCCGACCACGAGCAAGAGGAGCGCCGCGCGCTTCGAGCTCGTGAAGCGATAGAGATAGGCGCTGCGCCGGCCGAGCTGGACCACGTCCACGGGCGCGCCCAGGGCGGCCACGACGTCGGCCGCGCTCGAGACGCCGGGCTGGAGTGCGTGCAGCGCGCGCGCGTCGAGCGGTTCGTTCTCGTTGGTGCGCGCGATGGCGCAGGCGGGCGTGCAGAGGGAGAGCAGGATGAGCCAGACGCTTCGCATGGTTGGATCCGGGACGAGGACGGGCGACGAGCATAGAGCCTCCTCGGGCACCTAACGAGCCACGACGACCTCCATGCCGCCCGCCGGCACGGCGACGCTCGTGCTCTGCTCGGTCCCGTCCACCAGAGGGGTGCGGACGTCGTACCGCCCGGCCAACACCCACAGGCGAGCATCCTCGAAGAGCCCCGCCCAAACGAGCTGTCCGGTCGAATCTAGCAAGCGCATTCCCGTCGGCGCGGGACCGGGCCTGCATCCGTCCCTCAGCGCCTTCAGAACGAGCTCTGCGCCCGGGCGGACGTCCAGAATGAGCTCCTGCTCGCGTCCCACGATGTCAAGCGGGGTCGGGTTGAGCGCTACTCCTGGTGCGAGGAGAGACACCTGCACCCTTCCCGGAGGCAGCTGCCCGATGGCGAACTCACTCCTCTTCCCCATGCCCCCCTGGTAGGGCCCAGTGAGCCCAAGGAGCGCCCAGGTGCGGCCGTCCCAGACGAGGATGTCTCGGTAGCTCACTTCCGCCGCCAGATCGCCGGTCAGCGTTCCCTTCACATAGCCGCCCGGTTGAAGACGGAGGCTGCCGAGGTCCAGGCTCTGACCCGAATCGATGGTGAAGCGCAAGCGCGTCTCTCCAAAGCCACTACTGACCACGCCCAGCGCCCAGTCCCCGGGGGGGACGCCGGGCAAGTGTCCGCAACCTCCGCCGTCCACGGGCAAGGCCGGAGGACGCTCTCGCAACCCATCAGCGGCGATCCAAAACGTTGAACTGGGTAATGGCCTTCCGGCACCGTCCAACACACAGAAGGTCACGTCTCCAAGGAGAGCGGTCCCGTCCGCCGGAAGCGCGAACTGCACGGGCGACGTCCCGCTGAGAGTCTTCCACTCCAGAACCCGTTGACCGAGGACCAGACCGGCGAAGAGGGGCGGAGGCGCCGTGATCAACAGGCTTCCCCCAAGCCTAGAGTTCCGCGTGAACACCCCTTCCAGTTGGGGCTCGCCGGGGCGCGGGCGCGTGGGGAGCCATCCACCGATGGGAGTCCTGGCGACCACGACAAGCGGTGCGTCGCTCCCCTGAAACCAGGGCTCTGTGTCACCGCCCACCCCTAGGAACTCCACGTCCACCACGACAAAGTCCTCCAGCACAACCGTGATCACACCCGAATCCAGGTCTGCTTCCGGCAGGGTACCGCTCGCAGGATAGTGGCCCGCGAACCCGCAGGCGCGAAAGGCGCTCGGGGCCTCGCAGGCACAGACGTAGCGCCGCGCGTCCTCGTCAAGCGTGCAGGTGACCCAGCTGCCATCCGTGGACAGCATCGCGAGCTGCCCGGCGGACAGCGAGGCGCCGTCCGCATCCGTCACGCGAACGGCGCAGGATTCCGGCCTCGCCCTGGCGGCGGTAGTCCGCTCTACTCGGACGGGTCTCGGCGCCATGAGCGCGTCCGGTGGAGCTTCCTGCCACGCATCTGTCCCCGGCCTCGAGACCGACAGAGGACCGGCGACGTCTGATCGCCCTCCCCGCGACAGGTACAGCCAGACGCCTATGGCCGAGGCCACCGCCACCCAGGACAGCAGGAGTTCATTCCTCGTCCGCATGGGAGGTTTCGGCTGGGCGTTACCTGGCCCGCGGATCAGCTCCGACGCACTCTGTCGCGCTCCCGATCAGCCCGAAAACCGGGACCGAGATCAAGGAGGCCGAGGTCCCTGCTCTAACCGACAGGGCCCCCCGAAAAGGCCCGGCAACGTCCGGCACCTCGCGACACATGAGGTCAATCGCCAAGTCGCCGTTGATGATCGCGCTCTTCTCGATGATCAGCAGGCTCGACAGCTCCACGACGCTTCCTTTCGCCGTCGAAAATCCTAGCGCCATGTCAGCGGCTTCCGAGAACGGCTCGGCCCTACTGATCCTGCAGTGTGCGCGCCGAGGAACAACGGCAAGGGCGGCAGGACAGAGCAGACCAAACGACACAGCTTCCGGATCGGACGCAATCGCGCCCTTGACCGCAGCAGTGATCACAACGGACTTCTCGTACACCTTTCCGAAGGAGGTCTCCAGCCGGAGCGGTAGGACGATACTGTATGCCGTCCTCGTCCTTCCGGCATCCTCCAGCGCAACCTCGAGCTCCCAGGTCTCTGACCCCGAAGGGGATACCGACGCCAGCATCTCTGGAGGCAGCGCGGTGGTATCCATGGTCAGGGTGCCGGGGACCGATGCAGTGAGGCTTGCCACAAACTCGCCGCGTTCTCCGCGGTCCAGCCTCCCGAAATCGATGGGATTCGGAGAACACCCCAGCGGCTCTCTAACGGTACCGGAAAGTGTGAGTGGAAGCACCCCGCCTCCGGAGAGCAGAAGTGTGCTGTGGAGGCTCACCTCGCCCGACTTGCGAGACGTGTCCAGGGTGACCCGGACTTGGAGACGTTGCTCCGGATCCAGGGCATCTCCCAGGGAGAACGCCCTGCTGGCCCCGGCTGCGTTCACAACCTTCAAGTCAGTTGCGGTACAGCCGCAGTCGTTCTTGAGGCTCATCACGCACTGGCCGGACAGCTCCTCGTGCGCAAGTTCGAAGGTGTGTTCGATTGAATCCCCTTGAAGGACCAGTCCAAAGTCATGGCGGCGCTCGGGCGCGGCGAGCACCGGGGCCTTCTCGCATCCGGTCACGAGGGCGAGTAGGCCGCAGGAGAACACAAAAGACGGCGGCGCGCCTAAGCGCGCCGCCAAACGACCCCGTGACGTGGAGTCACCTATTTGCAGGTGCATTGGTACTCGCCGACCACGATAATTAGATCGCACGTGGTGGATGCGGGACAGTCCGCTTCATCCGGACACGACCATTGCCCGATCTTCTTGCACTTCGTAGTCCCGCCGCTGCTGCAGGGACAAGCGGGAGGATTACTGCAGGTGCCATTCGGGCAGCCGACCGGCGCACACCCCCACGACGCCACCCTGATGCAGGGAACCCCCCCAAGTGCGCCAAGGCCAAGGGTGGAATCGAAGGCTTGACCATCCGCCCCAATCCCACGCTTGCCCAATACGGCCATCCGCCCGTGGAGATCCACACCCAGCTGGAGGGACTCTATCCACTCGCGGCTGCCTCGCGGGGTCATGAGGTAGAAGCCACCGATGCCTGTCGGCTTGTCGAATAGCGCAATGGCGCTGTCACGCTCGTCGATGACGAGGGAGGTGCCATCGGCCAGAGTTCCCTTGACATAGGGATAAAAGAAATCGAATTCCGTATCGACTCCTAGGACGATGCTCTCGATCTGGACGAAGTTATCGTCTCCCAGCTTGAGCGTGGCTCCAGCGAGATCGCCGTATTGCGTTGCCATGAGATCCAGCGCCAGAAGCGGCCGGTGCACGAGCCGAGCAGGTTCCGTGCTTGCAGCGGATCCTGTCATTGCCCCGGAATGCGCCGACAGGAGTAGCGTTACGACTGCTAACAACATTGCAGTTTCCTGTAGAGGAGGCCTTTGGGAGAGAGAAGGAGGCGACCCTGCCTCCGGACTGGCAACCTACAGGTTGCCAGTCCGGAGGCAGGGTCGCCTCCTTCTCTCTCCCAAAGG
>JABFRZ010000455.1 GCA_013140785.1 Planctomycetota bacterium
GCCCGCGCCGGCCGTGCCGACGAGGCCATCGAGCTCGTGACGCGCGCGAGCGGGCTCGGCCGCGCGGGTGACGTGCTGCTCGAAGAGCTGCGCGCGGCGCGAGGAGCTCCACGGTGAGGCGCACGGTTTGGGCGCTCGCACTCGTTTTCGCGAGCTGCGGCGGAGACGATCCGACCACGGCACCTGCGCCCGCGGACGGCGTGAGGTCAGAGGAAGACGTCCGGTTCGAGGAAGACGCCTGGTTCGAGGAAGAGGGCGCCGCCCGAGGCCTCGCCTTCGTGCACCAGAGCGGCCACGCCGAACGCTATCTCTACCCCGAGATCATCTGTGGCGGCGGCGCACTCTTCGACAAGGACGGGGACGGAGACCTCGACGCCTACCTGGTGCAGGCGGGCGGTGTTCTTACGCCGCCCGCGCAGCGACCCCCGAACCAGCTGTTCGCGAACGACGGGAGCGGGCGCTTCAGCGACGTGAGCGCGGCGAGCGGCGCGGACGACCGCGGCTACGGCATGGGCGTGGCCACGGGCGACGCGGACGCGGACGGCGACACGGATCTGTACGTCACGAACCTCGGCCAGAACGCGCTGCTCGTGAACGACGGGGGCGGGCGCTTCGCCGACGGCACGGACGTCGCGCGCGCCGGGGAGGAGCGCTGGAGCACGAGTGCCGCCTTCTTCGACGCCGAGCGCGACGGCGACCTCGACTTGTTCGTCGTGAACTACATCCTCTGGACGGTCGAGTCCGAGCGCACGTGCTACGCCACGCCGCACGGCGAGGACTACTGCGGGCCCAAGGCCTACGACAACCCGGCGCCGAGCACCTTCCTCGTCAATCAGGGCGACGGCACGTTCGTGGACCGCTCGAGCGCGGCCGGTCTGCTGGGCGCCTTCGGCAACGGGCTCGGTGTGGGGATCCTCGACTTCGACTCCGACGGCTGGCTGGACGTGTTCGTGGCCAACGACGGCACGCGCAACAACCTGTGGGTGAATCGGCACGACGGCAGCTTCGCCGAGCGGGCCCTGGCCGCTGGCTGTGCGGTGGACCAGGACGGGCAACTCAAGGCCGGCATGGGCGTCGGCGTGCTCGATCTGGACGACGACGCGGACGAGGACCTGCTGGTGGTCAACCTCGCCAACGAGCACGACTCGTTCTACCGGGACGAGGGCGACTTCTTCGCGGATCGCACGGCCGCGGTGGGCCTGACCCGCGTCGGCCGCAAGTTCACGCGCTTCGGCGTGGGCCTCGTGGACTTCGACAACGACGGACGCGTCGATCTCTACCAGGCCAACGGGCGCGTCTCGCGCGCGGCCGAGAGCGCGGGCGGAGACCCGTTCGCCGAGCTGAACCTGCTGTACCGCGGCGTTGGCGGAGCGGTCGGGGGCGCCGCGCTCCCGCACTTCGACGAAGTCCTGCCGCGCGGGGGAACGGCCGCGCCGCTGCTCGCCACGAGTCGCGCGGCGGCCTTCGGCGACGTGGACGGCGATGGCGGCGTGGACGTGCTCGTGGTGAACCGCGACGGTCCCGCGCACCTCCTGATGAACCGCGTCGCCGGACGGGGCGCCTGGATCCGACTGCGCGTGCTCGAGCGGCACGGCAGCGACGCCCTCGGCGCGCTGCTCACGATCCGCGCCGGCGTGCGCACACTCACGCGCCGGGTGCGCAGCGACACGAGCTACTGCGCCGCCAACGATCCGCGCGTGCACCTCGGACTCGGCAGCACGCCAGGCGTGGACGAAGTCGTCGTGCGCTGGATCGACGGCACCGAGGAGTCCTTCGGCGCGCTCGCGGCCGGCCGCGAATGGACCCTGGTGCGCGGCTCGGCGCGCGCGCGCTGAGCTTCGAAAACGCACCGCGGAGGCGCGGGGAGCGCGGAGGATGATGTGGGACCGGAGAGAAGCAGAACCATCGTTTCTCTTTTCTCTTCCCCCTTCGCCCTCCGCGTTCTCCGCGGCTCCGCGGTGAGCTCTAGGCCGCCGCGCTCCGGCGTTGCCATCCCCCACCGATCACGGAACAATCTGGCCCCGGCCGCAGATGCTCTTCAACTCGTTCGAGTTCCTGGTCTTCTACGCGCTCGTCTTCGCCGTCTATTGGCGCCTGCCGCACCGCGGCCAGAACCTGCTGCTGATGACGGCCAGCCTGTTCTTCTACGGCGTCTGGAATTCGAAGATCCTGCTGGTGCTCGTGGCCGCGGCCAGCATCGACTACGTGTGCGGCATTTGGATCGAGGACGCGCGCTCGGAGCGCGTGCGGCGGCGGATCCTGATCGGCAGCATCGTTTGCAGCCTCGCGGTCCTGTGCTTCTTCAAGTACGCGAACTTCTTCCTCGACAACCTGGTCGAGACGCTGCGGCTGTTCGGGCTGGAGGCCACGCGCCCGGCGCTGCGGATCATCCTGCCGGTCGGGATCTCGTTCCACACCTTCCAGGCCATGTCGTACGCCGTGGACGTGTACCGGCGCGAGCAGAAGGCCTGCCGGAACTACCTCGACTACCTGCTGTACATCTCGTTCTTCCCGCAGCTCGTGGCCGGCCCGATCGAGCGCGGCGCGCGCCTGATGCCGCAGGTCGAGAGCCCGCGCGCGCGGCTCAACCTGCCGGCGAAGCTCGAAGGCGTGAAGCTCTTGGTGGTCGGCTACTTGCAGAAGGTCGCCATCGCCGACGTGCTCGCGCCCAAGGCCGACCTGGTCTTCGCCGACCCGAGTAGTCACTCCGGCCTGACACTCCTGCTCGGGCTGTACGCCTTCGCCATCCAGATCTACTGCGACTTCGCGGGCTACAGCAACATCGCGCGCGGGACGGCGCGCCTCTTGGGCTTCCAGCTCATGCGCAACTTCGCGCAGCCCTACCTGGCCAGCAACATCACCGAGTTCTGGCGGCGCTGGCACATCTCGCTCTCGACCTGGCTGCGCGACTATCTCTACATCCCGCTGGGCGGCAACCGGCGCGGGCAGGGGCGCACCTACGCCAATCTGATGCTGACGATGCTGCTCGGCGGCCTGTGGCACGGCGCCAACTGGACCTTCGTGGTGTGGGGCGGGCTGCACGGGGCGTATCTCGCGCTGCACAAGGCCTTGTTCGGGGGCGAGGGCTCGGGCGGGCGCGTGCGAAGATTCCTGGGCGCGCTCGTGACCTTCCACCTGGTTTGCCTGGCCTGGATCTTCTTCCGCGCCGAGTCCTTTGCCGACGCGTGGTCGTACCTCGTTGGGTTCGCGCGTCCCGGCGCAGCGCTCACCTGGGACGAGCTGGAGATCCTGCCGTACGTGGGCTTCGCATTCGGCCTCGATTTTCTCCTGAGGCGGCGCGACGGGAAGCGCCTGTCGATGTTGCTCTCGCGCGGGTGGGTGCTGGAGACCGTCTTCGCGGCGGCCCTGGTCGTGTTCACCGTGCTGGTCGGCGAGAACCATGTACTCCCGTTCGTCTACTTCCAGTTTTAGGCGCTCGCTGGGCCTGGGCGCCTTCGTGTTCGCGCTCGCGTGGGGCGCGGTGGAAGCGGCCGGTCTGCCGCGCACGGGCTTCTTCGGCGGTCGCGCCCTGGCCGAGAAGTTCGTGCGGCTCGAGGCCATGGAGCGCGCGGGTCCGGTCGAGGTCCTGATCGTCGGGCCGTCCTATGTCGATCAGGGTTTCGACGCGGGTCGCTTCGGAGCGGCCTCGGGCACGCGCGCCTTCAACATGGGTGTATCGGGGACCGACATGTACTTCCAGTCGATCCTGCTGCGCGACATGCTGCTGCTCGAGCGTGCGCCGAACGCCGTGCTGTGGGCGCTGCGCGACGAGGTGTTGACCCGCTCCAACATCAACCGCCAGTACCTCGCCTCGACCGCGGTGCGCTGGGCCACGGGGCCGGTTGGACGCTGGGCCTTCACGCTCGGCCAGCACCTGCCGCAGTACCACCGCCGGCGGGCCATGGACTGGCTGCGCGAGTGCTCGCCGTGGCTACGGCGCATGACCTGGGAGGCCGCGCGCGGCGACGAGCGCGCGGCGCTGCGCGCGTGGATGGAGCCGCTCGACGAATTCGGGCGCACCGAGCTCGCGGCTCGCACGCGCCAAGAGCGCGTGGCCGAGCGTGACGCGAGCGAGCGCAACGACGACGACGACGACGACGACGACGGGGGCGGCGCGGAGAGCGCGGCTGGCACCACGCGCTTCATGAGCCAGGACTACTCGATCGACCTCGCCACGGCCGAGGCCCACGTACGCGAGACCCTGCGCCTCTTGCGCGCGCGCGGCATCGCGGTGTGGTTCTTCTTCACGCCCTACTACGAGTCGGTCATCGCGCGCCACACCAAGCACGCCGAACTCGTGCTGACGGGCCAGAACGAGGCCTACTTCCACTGGCTGGCCGGACTGTGCGCCGAATCGGGAGCGCCACTCATCGACCTGCGCTACTGCGCCGAGATTTCAGGCGAGCCGCGCTACTTCTTCGACACGCGCCACCTGAACGCACCGGGCGCGGCTCCATTGGGCGAGCTCTTGGGCGAGCTCTACTCCGGCAAACGGCCGGCGCTCCGCTCCAGGCCGCGGGCACCTACCGGGTCGCGCTGTCCGCCGCCGAGCCCGCGGGCAAGCCGGCGCCGCTGTACGTGCGCTTCGGCGGACGGCACTACACGCGCTGGACGCCACCGGCGGACGCGCGCCGCGCGCCGGTGGTGCTGGAGCGAGCGCTCGAACCTGGCGAACACCTGCTCGAGATCCACAGCGCCACCACGGAGCACGCGCTCGAATGGGACCAGTTCCTGGTCGCTCCGACGGAGAAGTGATTGGTAGACGAGGCCCTCATCGCCGCGCCGCTCTGCGACTGAGCAAGGGGCCGAGGAAGTCGAGCGCGAACAGTCCGGCCAGGAACAGCGGCGAGAGTGCGAGCAGGAGCTTCTGCCAGCCGGGGTTCTTGAAGACGAAGGTCACGTCGTGCTCGCCGGGTCCGAGCGGCAAGCCCTGGAACGAGGGCGAGAGGTGATAGATGGGCTGGCGCTCGCCGTCCACTTCGGCGCGCCACCACGGATGCGGCGTCACCTTGAGCAGGACCCAGGCCTCCGACGCGCTCACGGAAACCCGCGCGTGATAGCGGTTCGAGCCGGCCTCCTCCGCGAGCACCGCTCCCGGTCGAACACGCGCGCGCGGCGTGAAGCTCTCACTCGCAGCATCGACCTGGTCCTCGCGGTAGTCGAGCGTGGCCGCGGGCAGGCCCGGAAACTTTCCATGCACGGGCTCGCTCAGGCGCAGGAAGCGCGCGCCGCGCGGATAGCCCGCGCGCAGCCAGCGCTCGAAGCGCGTGCGCAGGTGCGCGGGTGCTGCCTCCGCGACCACCTCGGGCGGCTCGATCACGTCGAAGTAGCCGTATTCGCCGGGCAACTCGAGCAGCTCGTACGGCCCGCGTCGCGCGAGCGTGGTCGCGCGGAGGTACGCGCCGTCGAAGCCCGGGCGCACCACGAGGTAGCGCACGTTGAAGAGCTCGGCCACGGCCGCGGCGCGCTGCGCGTCGCGCACGAGCACGTTCGCGCGCGCGCCGCCGAAGTCCCACAGGTACAAGAAGTTCAAGCTGTCCGACACGCCGACGCCGTAGGAGAGCGTGCCGGGCTTCTCGGTGAGCAGCGGGAGGTAGGCCATGACCCAGTGGCTGTCGTGCCCCACCGGCTCGGCGGAGTACATGCGACCGGGCCGCGGCGCTGCGCGCAGCGTCTCGGCGATCTCCAGATACGCGGGGCGGTCGTCCTGCTCGAAGAAGGTGTCGAGCCCCCAAGCGAGGTCGGCCACGTGGCTCGGTAGCGTCAGCGCCAAGAGCGTTCCGGGCACGGCTGCGAGCGTCGCGCGGCCGAGCCAGCGCGGCCCGCGCGCAGCGAACTCGAACAGTTTCTCGGCG
>JABFRZ010000113.1 GCA_013140785.1 Planctomycetota bacterium
GTCAGCTCCGGCCGTCCGCCGACAGCCAAGCGAAGAAGCCGTCGGGTAAGCCGGATGCGGGAAACCCGCACGTCCGGTTTGACGAGGGGGACGGTCACGACCGCGTGGCCGTCCCTACTCTCCCGCCTCCGCGGTGCGTTTTTGGGCGTGAGCAACTAGGATTCGCGGCGCGCATGCCGGACGTCGAGGGGGATAAGGGTGGTTCGCCGTCGTTCTTCCACAGGAAGGGCGCGGAGGCGCGTCCGCAGCCGGCGCCGGGGTTGGCGGTGGGGAAGGTGGTCGGTGACTTCAGGCTAGTGGCGCTGCTCGGTCAGGGCGGGATGGGGCAGGTGTGGGAGGCGGAGCAGGTCGCGTTGCAGCGGCGCGTGGCGGTGAAGTTCGTGCGGCCGGAGCGGGTGACGGCGCACCAGCTGGAGCTGTTCGCGCGCGAGGCGCGGGCGGGGGGAAGGCTGAGCCATCCGGGCATCGTGTCCGTGTACGGGCACGGCACGTCCGACGATCTCGCGTGGATCGCGATGGAGCTGGTGGGCGGTGCGTGGACGCTTAAGGACTTCCTGGACGAGGCGACGCGCGCGAGCGAGCTGCCGGCGGGCTACGACCGGCACGTGGCGCGCTTCGTGGCGGAGATCGCGGAGGCATTGGCGGCGGCGCACGCGGCGAACGTGATCCACCGCGACGTGAAGCCGCAGAACGTGCTGATCACGGCGGACGACCATCCGAAGGTGACGGACTTCGGTCTGGCGCGCATCACGGACGAGGCGGCGCTGTCGGTGACGGGCGACTTCGCGGGCACGTACCTGTACATGAGCCCCGAGCAGGCGATGGCGAAGCGCATGGGGCTCGACCATCGCACGGACGTGTTCTCGCTCGGCGTCGTGCTGTACGAGCTCTTGGCGCTGCGGCGTCCGTTCGAGGGTGACACGAGCGCGCAGGTGGCCGAGCAGATCGTCACGAAGGATCCGCCCGACCCGCGCATGCTGCGCTCGAAGATCCCGCGGGATCTCGCGGTGATCGCGCTGCACGCGCTGGAGAAGGAGCGCACCAAGCGCTACGCGACGATGCAGGAGTTCGCGGCCGACCTCGGGCGGTATCTCGCGGGCGAGCCGATTCAGGCGACGCCTCCGACGCGCCTGGACCGCGCGGTCAAGTGGGTGAAGCGCAACCCGGGCAAGAGCTCGGCGGCGGCGATCGTGGCGGTGACGTTCACGGTGATCGCATTGCTGCTCGTGGCGAACGTGCGCACGAACCGGGCGCTGACGAACGAAAGAGCCAATCTGGCCAACGCCAACACCGAGCTGGCGGCGACGGCCCAGCGCGAGAAGGCGGCCGCCGAGCTTGCCAAGGAGAACGAGCAACGCGCGGACCGCGAGGCGGATGCTGCGACGAAGAAGGCGGGCGAGGTGCTGCGTCTCTCGGCGTTGCAGGACCTGGAGGACCTGCTCTCGAATGCGGACAAGCTGTGGCCGGCGTACCCGGAGAACATCTCGGCCTACGAGTCGTGGATCGAGGAAGCTCGCAAGCGTGTGGCGGAGCTTCCGCAGCACCGCTCGAAGCGCGCGGAGCTGCGCTCGAAGGCGTTGCCGCAGTCGGCGGAAGAGCGGCGCGCGGAGCGGGAGAGCCACCCGGACTACCTGCGTTGGGTGGCGCTGGAGGGCGAGCTCACGAAGGCAAGCGAGGCCGCCGTGGCTGCCACGAGCGACGAGTCGATCCGCGCGGCGGACGAGAAGCTGGTGGCGCTGGAGGAAGAGCGCAACCGCCTGGACGCGCGTCTCGACGAGCGTCGCGACTGGCGGTTCCCGGAGTCGGAGCGCGAGGCGCGCTGGTGGAACAACCAGTTGACGAAGCTGATCGCGGGCCTGGAGGAGCTGGAGCTTGGTCTGCTGGCGGAGGCCGCCGTTTCTGCCGAACACGGCTGGAGCGTTCCGAAGCGTCTTTCCTTCGCGCGCTCGATGGCGAGCGGCTTCGGTGCGGGTGGCGCGTACGAGCGGGCGTGGTCGAGCGTGCTGGCGGCGATGCGCAGCGCCTATCCCGGGCTGGAGTTGACGCCCGAGCTCGGGCTCTTGCCGATCGGCCGCGACCCGGAGAGCGGCCTGTGGGAGTTTGCACACTTGCAGACGGGGGAACCGGCGGAGCGCGGAGCGGACGGGAGGCTCGTCTTGGAGGAAGGAACGGGGATCGTCTTCGTGCTGCTGCCAGGCGGTACGTTCCAGATGGGCGTACAGAAGAGCGACCCGAACGGGCCGAACTACGACGCGCAGGCGGAGAGCGACGAAGGCCCGGTTCACGCGGTGACGCTGACGCCGTTCTTCCTGTCGAAGTACGAGCTGACGCAGGGTCAGTGGCAACGATTCGTGGGCGGGAATCCGAGCCGGTATGGCCCGCACGACTACGAGACGAGCTGGAATCGCTCCGGTCGCAAGATGGACCTGTTGCACCCGGTGGAGCTGGTGAGCTGGACGACGTGCATGGAGGTGCTGGCACGGCTCGGGCTCGATCTTCCGACGGAGAGTCAGTGGGAGTATGGTTCTCGCGGAGGAACGACGAGCGCTTGGTGGACGGGGAGCGCGAAGGAGTCGCTGGTGGGCGCTGGGAACGTGGCGGACACGTTCGGCAAGAAGAACGGTGGTCCAGCGAGCTGGGTGTACGAGGAGTGGTTGGACGACGGCAACACGGTGCATGCTCGGGTGGGGAGCTACACGGCGAATGCGTTCGGCCTGCACGACGTGGTGGGCAACGTGTGGGAGTGGTGCCGAGACGTGTACGGCGGCTACGAGAATCCGGTGCGTGCAGGGGATGGAGAGCGCGAAGTGGAAGGCTCTTCGCGCCGCGTCTACCGCGGCGGCAGCTTCGCCCACGCCGCCTCTGACGCGCGCTCGGCGAACCGCTACTACGACACGCCCGAGTACGCCGTCAGCCTCCTCGGGCTGCGCCTCGCCAGGACATCGCGACTTGCTCCTACCACTTCACCCCCGTCGGATCGGTGAAGAGCCCGGCATAGGCGCCCCCGCAGCGGCCGTGCGAGTACGGTGTCGGCGCAACTTCTCGACGATCCGCCCTGCGCTCCGCGTTTGCCTACGCTCAGGCGGATCGTTGGGAAGTTGCTCCGACTCCGTACTCCGCCATCAGCTCCCGCACGAGAGCAGCCACCCGCCCGGCATAGCCATGCTCGTTCATGCATGCCTGATCGACGGCCCGCGTCCTCCCGATCCACCAATCCCCGTCGCGTTCACGAACTCGCGTGACAAGTCGGATCACGTCGTTCCCGTCCGAGGAAGTACGGAGTCGGAGCAACTTCCCAACGATCCGCCTGGCGGCAAGGCGTTCTCTTCGGCTCGGGCGGATCGTCGAGAGGTTGCTCCGACACCGCACGTCAACCGCGGCGGCGGCTTCGACAACGGGGCCGCGAACGCGCGCTCGGGCAATCGCAACGCGAACTCGCCTGCGAACCGCGACAACGCGAACGGGCTCCGCTGCGCCAATGCGTCTCCTCGCCAGATCGCGCGGGTACGATCCAGTGGGATCCTCCCGCGCGCCGTGCACCTTGACGCCCAGAGCCGTCTCCCGCGCCGGGGTTCCTCCGGCCGAAGAGGACCGACCCGGCGGTGTGGTAGGTCCCCGCGACCGAAGCCCCCGCCGGGTCTTTCCGTCTAGCGGCCTGTCGGAGTAGTCCCTGCTGCGGCTTCGCGCTCTGCGCCCTGACGACCAGCAGGTGGTCGCGACTTCCGCCACGCGGCTCGCCTGGTTGCCAGGCCGGTCGTGGGGTGCGAACATGCTCGCGGTCATGGCCGACTGGATCACATGCGACCCGGAGCTGCTGGGCGGGAAGCCCTGCGTGCGGGGCACGCGGCTCAGCGTCGAGTTCCTGCTCGAGCTCGTGGCCGGGGGAGCAGCACCCAAGGACATCCTGGCCGCCTATCCGCAGCTCTCCGCTGAAGCCCTCGCAGCGGCTTTTCGGTACGCAGCCGAGTCGATGAAGAACGAGGTGGTCTGGGACATCCCAGCGTGAGCCTATTCGAGCTCGCGCTCCTCGCCGACGAGAACCTCCATCCCGAAGTCGTCCGAAGCCTGGTCGAACGCGAGGTGGACATCGTGTCGGCCGCCCAGGTCGGGCTCTCTGGCGCGGGCGACGTGGCCATCCTGAGACGGGCTGTTGCCGAGAAGCGCGTGGTCGTCACGCACGACCGGGACTTCGGGACCCTGGCCATCCGAGCGGGTGAACCCTTCTTCGGAATCGTGTACCTCAGACCAGGCGACATCTCCCCGGCCCGGGTGCTCGCCATGCTCGAAGCGATCCACGCTTCGAAGGCCGGACTGGCCCCGCCTTTCCTCGTGGTCGCCCACCGACGAAGGAACACTGTGCGGATCCGGGTGCGCTCGCCGGCGGGGCACTGATCGTGGTCGGCCTCGACGCGGCGGGCGACCCATGGCGGAGCCGAGCTCGACCTCCTGGTCGTGCGCGGCGCGACCCGGCTCGGGTTCGAGTTCAAGCGCACGCTGGCGCCCAAGGTCACGCCCTCGATGCGAGTGGCCCGCGATCGTCTATTCTGGCGAGCGCACGTTCCCGCTCGCCCCCGGGATCCGCGCGCTCCCCTTGAAGTGCCTCGAACAGGACTTGCAGCCGCTGCGCTAGAGACGCGGCCGTGCTCCCATGCGCATCGCCACCTGGAACGTCAACTCGGTTCGCGCGCGGCTCGCGCGGCTCGAGGCCTGGCTCGCGGAGGCTCGGCCGGACGTGGTGCTGTTGCAGGAGACGAAGTGCCAGGACGAGCAGTTCCCGCGCGAGCCGCTGGAGGAGCTCGGCTACCAGATCGCCAGCTTTGGGCAGAAGACCTACAACGGTGTCGCGATCCTGGCGCGCCAGCGCATCGAGGGCGTCGAGCTGGGCCTCGGTGACGAGCGCTTCGACGCCGAGGCGCGCGTGATCAGCGCGCAGGTCGGGGAGTACCTCGTGGCCTCGGTCTACGCCATCAACGGCCAGGAGGTCGGGCAGCCGCGCTATCACGACAAGCTGGCCTGGTACGCGAGCCTGCGCGCGCGTCTGGCCGAGCGCTTCCCGCTGTCCGAGAAGGTCGTGATCGGCGGCGACCTCAACGTCACGCGCGACGACCTCGACGTGTACGACCCGCGCGCCTGGCACGAGAAGATCCTGTGCTCGACGAGCGAGCGCGCGGCGCTCGGAGCGGTGCTCGAGCTCGGCTACGCGGATGGCCTGCGCCACTTCCATCCCGCGGGCGGCGTCTACACCTGGTGGGACTTCCGCACGCGTGCCTTCGAACGCGGCAACAAGGGTCTGCGCATCGATTACCTGTTGCTGTCGCCGCCGGCGCTCGCGACGTGCAACGCGGTCGAGGTCGATCTCGACGCGCGCCGTGGGGCCAAGCCCAGCGACCACGCGCCGGTGGTCGCGACGCTCGCGTGAGGGGCGCGCGCGGGCTGCCTGGTGCGACGCCGGCCGAGCACGGCGTTCCCGCCGAGCACGGCGTTCTGGCCGAGCACGACGCGCGCATCCGCGCGCGTGCCGGGCTCGTCTCGCTGTTCGTCTCGCTGGCGCTACTGGCGGCCAAGTTCGAGGCCTATCGGCGCACGGGCTCCTCCGCGGTGCTGTCCGACGCGCTCGAGTCGATCGTCAACGTGCTGGCGGCGCTGTTTGGTCTCGGCAGCATCGTCTTCGCCGGGCGGCCGGCCGACCGCAACCACCCCTACGGGCACGGCAAGATCGAGTTCTTCTCGGCCGCGTTCGAGGGCGGCCTGATCGCCTTCGCCGCGCTGCTGATCGTGGTCGAAGCCGTGCGTGCCGCCTGGCTCGGGCCCGAGCTGCGCTCGCTGGACGTGGGACTC
>JABFRZ010000462.1 GCA_013140785.1 Planctomycetota bacterium
GTTCGAGGGCGACTTCGAAGCGCGTGTCGCGCGCGTGAGCGAGTAACGCGCGGCGCGTCGAGCGCGCTTGGCCCGCCTGGGGTGTCCGGCGTAAGGTGGAGGCGCTCTCCACTAGCCTTCATGTCCGCACCTACGTCCGCACCCCAGCCCGCCCCTCCTCCCGCGATGCAGGACAAGCCCAACCCCGCGCAGGCGCTGGCCGCGCCCGAGGGCAGCGTGCTCACCCTCGACGACGGCCTCGGCTTCGTCGCGCTGGTCGATCGCATGGGCTCCGACGCGGCCCTCAAGGTCGTCAACGCCGCGCGCATTTCCTACCAGAAGAAGAAGGGCGAGCTGGACGAGGCCGACCAGAAGCTGGCGCGCTTCCTGTGGCTGCACGGGCACACCTCGCCCTACCGGCACTCGTTCTTCACCTTCCACTGGAAGGCGCCGCTGTTCGTTTTCCGTCAGGCCTTCAAGTACCAGGTCGGTTCGACCTGGCGCGAGTACGAGGCGGACGGCGAGTCGATCTCGCTGGCGGCCTTCGATGTCCTGTTCGACACGGACAAGGGCTGCAGCTGGAACGAGATCTCGGGGCGCTACGTGCAGTGGCAGCCCGAGTTCTATCTGCCCGCGTGCATGCGCGCCAATCCGCCGCACGGCAACAAGCAGGCGAGCGTGGACTTGCCCGCCGACTTCGACCACGCCGGCGAGCGCGAGCGCATGCGCGCGGAGTGCGAGCAGGCCTTCCGCCTGTACCGCGAGCGTCTGGAGCGCGGCGTGGCCAAGGAGCTGGCGCGCATCCTCTTGCCGCAGAACGTGTACACGCAGGCCTACTGGACGGTGTCGCTGCAGGGCGTCATCCACTTCCTCGCGCAACGTCTGAAGCCCGACGCGCAGTTCGAGATCCGCCGCTACGCCGAGGGCGTGCACCAGCTGCTCGCGCCCGAGCTCGCGCGCCTCGGGCTCACGCGTGAGATGCTCGTCGGCTACGTCTAGCCGCCCCGCCGATGCGCCGCTGGTTCCGCCTGGCTTTCCTCGTCGCGGGCGCTGGGCTGGCCGTGTTCGCATGTCGCAGCCGCGCAGGCGAGCCGCGCGCCATCTCGGTGCAGCTCCACCTGCACGGGCCCTTCAGCGAGGGCGCGGCCAGCATCGACTCGCACAGCTATGAGGCCAGCGACGTGGGCTGCGACGTCCTGTGGTGGAGCGAGCACGACTTCCGCCTGCTGTCCTACGGACTCGTGGCGCGCTTCGGGTTCGAGGCCTGGCAGGAGGAGCTCGGCCGCAACGAGCTCTGGACCACGCCCTTCAAGCGCGAGCCCGGCACGAAGGGGCTGATGCTCACCTCCAAGCCGGAAGGCACCAAGCTGCACTTCGTGCGCGCTCCGGGGCCCGTCAAAGAGGGCGAGCACAGCCTTCGTTTGCTGGCCCAGAGCCAGGCCGATGAGTTCGAGGCGCTGACGGTGGTCTTCGGGACGACCGGCTCGCTGCAGCATCGTCCGCTGGCGAGCGCCGTGCGCGTGCGGCTCGCCGTGTTTCCGCACGCGCTCGCGGGCGAGGCGCGCATCGTGGTCGAGGCCACGCTCTCCGAGCACGCGCCGCGCGCGGGGCTCGCGCTCGAGCCGCGCATCCTCTCCTACGAGATCAGCAGCGCGAGCGAGCCGGGCCCGCCCTACCGCCTCGGCGCCGCCTACCGCATTCCCATGCACTGCGACATGGCCCGCTGGAACGAGCTCGAGTTAGACATCACGCGCGACGCCGTGCGCGGCTTCCCCGAGAGTCCGGGTGAAGACAATTCGTGCGCGCTCCTCACGCTCGGGGTCGCGACGCGCAAGGGCGGCTCGGCCGCGGTTTTCTTCGACGATCTGCGCATCCTGCAGGGCATGAGCGGTCCGCCGGTGTACGCGCGCCAGGCCGAGCTGCTGGAAGAGGTGGGCGAGCTCTACCCGCGCCTGACCCAGCTGCAGGGGCTGGAGCTGTCGCCTGACTCGCACCATCTCAACCTGTTCTGCGAGGACACGCCGCTGCCCGACTACGAGGCCATTGCGCGCGCGACCCCGCCGGATCCGGCCAACCCGGCCTACTTCGAGCGCGAGGCCTTCTACCAGCGCACGCTCGACTGGGCCGTGGCCGAGACGCATGCGCGCGGGGGGTTGGTCTCCTACAACCATCCCTTCGGGCGCACCTTCGAGGAGGGCGAGCCCGCGCCGGAAGAAGCGCCGGACTCGAACGAGGCACAGCTGGCGCAGCTGCTCCAGCACCGCGCCCAAGGCGCCGATCTGCTGGAGGTCGGCTACAGGAGGCGCGGCGCCACGCTCGACCAGCACCTCTGGCTCTGGGACCACGCCGCGCTCGCCGGCCTCCGTCTGGTGGGCATCGGCGTCAGCGACTCCCACGGCGGCAAGCACAACCGCTGGCGCGGGCAGCCCAACAACTTCGTGAGCTGGATCTACGCGCGCTCACCGTCGAAACGCGACTTGCTCGTGGGCCTGCGCGCGGGCCGCGTGTTCTTCGGCGACATCGAGCGCTTCGACGGCACGCTCGACCTGCTGCTCGACTCGGGCGAACACATGGGCGCGAGCGTGGCGGGCCGGCGCGGAGAGGTCGGGGTCACGCTGCTCGCAACCGGCACGAAGAGGGGCCAGCGCTTGGTGGTGGTGGAGTCGGGTGCGCGCACGCACAGCTTCGCGATCGAGGGCGCCGAGTTCCGCGGCGAGCACCGCTTCGTACTGCCCGCGGACGGGCCCGCCTTCGTGCGCTGCGAGCTGCACGACCAGACGGGCCCTATCGCGCTCTCGAACCCGATCCACTTCTTGCCGCGCTAGGGGCTCGAACACGTCGGGCTGGACCTGGCGCTTCTCACCGCCTTCATCCGCTCTTCTCGCATTTCGAGGGACTCGCCTGTCCTTAGCCGCGCGCCGCGGCAATCCACTACTGGACGGAGTCCCTCTTCCAGCGCCTCACCCCAGCGGAGGAAACATGCGTACGCTCCTGGCAGCGTCGGTCGGCTTGGCGGTTCTGCTCGCGAGCGCGAGCCAGGCTCAGACCCTGTACCTCTTCGACCCCGCCCTCGCGGTCACCGAGCACAGCGGGCCGGCCGTGGGGCCGTGCGGATACCCGAACGGGCCGGTGAACTCCTTCTTCCCGGTCGGCCCGCCGCCGTGTCTGGCCCCCGTGTTCGGACCCTTCCTGCCGCCGGCGGGGGATGTGGCCATCGATCCGACGACGGACCTCGTGTACGTGACCAACGGCGCGATGATCCTGGCTTGCACCGCGGCGGGCGCGACGATCGGGTGGGCGATCCCGCCGGTTCCCGGCGTGACGGGGCTCGCGGTGATGGCGCCCGGGTTCCTGTGGCTCACGGACGGCTTCGTCTACGGCGCCGTACCGCTCGCCGCGATCGCCTGTCCCGGCGGTCCAGCGCCGTTCGCGATTGGACCCTTCCCGGTGCCGATCGGGCCGATCTTCGCGGGTCCGATCGGGGACCTCGACTGGGAGGGAGCGACCGGCTCGCTGATCGGCTGCGACGGCTTCGGGATCGTCGGCAGCTTCCTCCCCGGACCCCTGCCGGCGATCGGGCCGTACGGGTTCTTCCCGATGCCACCCGTGCCGTGTCCGCTCGGGCCGGGGCTGGTCGGCATCGCCTTCGACAAGGCGCTGCCGGGTTCGGGCACGTTCTTCGTCACAGATGGCGTGTTCATCCAGCGCGCGCTGCCCGGCGGCCTGCCCGCTCCGCCCACGTTCTACTTCCCGGGGCTCTGCATCCCGATCGCGGCCGCGCTGCCGATCGCGGGCCTCGCCTACGCCGGCCGGCAGATCACGTACGGAGCGGGAGCGGACAACACGGCGTTGCCGGCGCCCGTCATCGGCTCGATCGGCCAGAGCTACCTCGGCAATCCGGCCTTCACCGTCACGCTCGCGGGCTCGATCCCGGGCTCGAACGCCCTGCTCCGCACGGCCTTCGCACCGGCTTGCCCGGCGCCGCTCGTGCGCGGTGTGCCGTTCTACCTCGCCGTGCCGCGCTTCCTGGGTGCATCGGGGCCGCGCTTCCTGACCACCAACGCGCTCGTGGGAGCCGGAGGCGGAGCCGCCTACGTGGCGGCGATCCCGCCCACGCTCGCGCCTGGAGTGACCTTCTATCTGCAGTGGATGATCCTGACGCCGGTCTCGTTCCAGGTCACTGCGGGCGCGGCCTTCACGACCATCCTGCCGTGACCGGCAACGCGGCGGCGCGCTACTCGGGCGGCGCCTCGAGCGCGTCGGAGGCGACCACGGGCTTCGGCAGGATGCAGAGATCGACGCGCGCACCGTGCTGGGCCGCGCGCGACGTCGCGCAAGTTCGCGCGCGTGGCCTGCGTGCGGCGCTCGAGGTCGTGCTGAAAGCCGTCCGAGACGCCCAGGCAGCGATGGTAGGACTGGAGCGCTTCGGCGCGCGCGAGCAGGCCCTGCATGCGGCCCAGGAAGCGCGCTGCCTGCCGCGCGCGCGCGCGTTCGAATTCAGCCGCGCTCGGGCCCGCCCGGCTGCGAAGTCTCAGCAGGAGAGTCTCGAGCTCGCTTGCCGGACTCGCGCGCGGCGGCGCGCTTTCCTCGGGCAGCGGCAGCTCGAGCTCGTTCTCGGGCGCGTTCTGGAGCACGCCTTGGATGCCCGCACGGGCGCACAGGTGAATGCCCGTGAAGAGGCCCAGGGCGAGGCCGGGGGCGGCCAACGCTTGGGTCACCTTCATCGAGACGCGGGGTAGGAGCAGGGCGGATTCTGCGGAACGCCGCGCGTGGACAATGCGCGGGAGTCCGGCCCCGCTACGCTACTCGTGATGGCGAATGACCTCGGTCTCTCTTCCGTGCTCCTCTGCTCCGTTCTCCTGATCGCCGCTTCGCCGTTCTTCGCCGCGGCGGCGGGCGGGGTCCCAGCCAAGGCGCCAGCCCAGCAGCCAGCTCAGAAGCCTCTGCCAGCCGAGGGCGAGCTCGAGGCGGCGCTGGTCGCGGCGGGGCTCACGCTCGACCGTGCGGCGGGCGTCCTGTCGCTGCCCGCCTCGGTGCGGGTCAAGAACGACTTGCTCGAGTATCTCCTGGTCGGGCCCCACGGCGCCGCGCACGAGAGCCTCTTCCTGACGACGGTGCGGCCGAGCCTGATCAATGCGGGGCTGCTCCTGCTCGGGGCCGAGCCCGGCGTCAACGCGTATCCCGAAGATCTCGGGCTCCGGTTCGAAGGCAACACGGACGAGCGCGGCCGCACGGAGCGCCGGGTCCATCCGCCCGCGGGCGACGGCTTCTTCCTGTACGCGGGCTGGCGCGAGCAGGGCGAGAGCTACTTCTTCCGGATCGAGGACCTGCTGCGCAACCTCGCGAGCGGGCGCAGCCTGCGACGCCACCGCTGGGTTTACCTGGGCTCGCGCTTCGCGGCTCTGAAGCCCGGCGCGTCCAAGTCGTTCCTGGCCGACGTGGAGGGCAACCTGATCAACCTGTCGTTCTTCTACCAGGGCAATACCCTGCTGACCGCGGCGCTGCCCGAGTGCGCGGAGCAGACGATCTGGGCCGCCAACGAGTGGCTGCTGCCGCCCATGGACGCGCCCGTGCGCCTGTTCTTCGCGCGCGCGCCGCTCGAGACGCTCACGGACGAGCTGCGCGCCAGCCTGCCCGAGGTCCTGGGTGAAGCCCCGCCGGAAGCCCAGCCGCCGGAGAACGGCCGATGAGCGCGTGGCGCGTCCGCTTCGCTCGCGGCGACGCCGTTCCGCGCTCGGTCGGCGCGGTCGTGAACTCGGTCAGCGCCGGCCTGCGCGCGACGTTGGCGTTGGAGTGCGCGCTGCTATTCGTCGCCGCGGCACTGCTGGCGCGCGCCGCTGCGCTCCTCTCGG
>JABFRZ010000668.1 GCA_013140785.1 Planctomycetota bacterium
ACCCGCTCACGAAGAAGACCTTCGCCGTGGTGATCGCGCGCAATCGCCTGGCGCTGGACTACCCCGAGCAGATGGTGTACGGGCTGCTGCCGCCCGGCGACGACGAGCGCTGGGTCTTCCGCGCGACCGAGCAGATGGCGGTCGAGTTCCACCTCGACGCCGACGGACGCGCCGAGTCGCTGACCTTCCACGAGCGCGGCAGCAAGCGTGAGTGCGAGCGCGTGGGCGGCGGCGACCTCGCGCTGCCGACGCTGGCGGAGCTCCTGGTCCTGCGCAAGGCCGCGGCCTTCGAGACGCGCCTGGCGGAGCTCGGCGTGTGCCGCCTCACCGGCTCGATGCGCTTCGTGCACTGCGGCATCCGTGGTCCGATGACGACGACATTCGATGCCGGCGGCCGCAGCCTCGAGATCGTAGACCTGCGCCCGTTCCTGTGGACCCAGACGGCCTGCGACGGCGAGCGCGCGCGCACGCGCAGCTCGAACGGTGGCGAGCAGGAGCTCCTGGGTGCGCACCTGGACCAGACGCGCGCGAACAGCCCGACGGCGTTCTTCGGCGACTGGAGCCGGCGCTTCGAGCACGTGCTCATCGAACGGGTGGACGAGGAGCGCGAGCGGCGCACGCTGCGCGTGCGCCTGACCCGCGGCGCGGCGCCGGCGTTCGTCGTGCACGTGGACCTGGCCAGCGGCGACGTCGTGCGCGCAGAGATCAGCGACCTCGTGGACGGCGGCGCGGTGTTCCCGCGCAGCGTCACCTTCGAGGGCTGGCGCGAGCTCGAGGGCCTGCGGCTGCCGACGCGCCTGATCAGCGAGGACCCTTCGAGCGGCCGGATCGTGGTCGAGTACGCGGGCCTCGAGACCCACCTGGCCGAGCCCGACCCGTTCGCGCTGCCGCCCGCCCCCTCGGCGCGCTGAGCGGGCGGCACTTCAGCTCCGCCGTGATCCATCGGTCGGCTGCCGGATCGGTTCCAAGCGGGGCCCGCGCTCACTACCTGGGCACAGCATCACTTGGGGAATTCCGAGTATCCCCGAGCGCCGCGAAGCTCGGCAGCATCTTGGCTGCGGACAGGGCAATTCGCCCTCTTCTGAACAAGTGACCAAGTACAAGTGACCAAAGTACAAGGAGAACTTCGATGCGTTCCATGTGGCTGTCTGCGCTGACCCTGACGATCTCCATGGCGGCCGCGGGCGTAGCTGCTCCCCAGGGGACCCCGCCTACCAAGCCGGCGGGTCCCCAACCTCCCTGCTACCGCCAGCAAATCGTGAGATTCCCCGGACAGAATCTTCAGTGGGCGAGGATCTCGACCGGCGACAAGTGGATTACCGGGTGTGTCGGGCCAGCGGGCGAGTGCGTCACGACCATCTGGGTGCCGTGCTAGGTTTGTACCTGTGTATCGAGTTCGAGCTCTAGAGGATGGAGCCCGCTATGGAAGGACGATCGCGCTGGCGTGGTTGGTTGCTCGGGACGTCGGTAGTCGCGGCCGGACTCGTGCTCCTTCGCGGCTGGAATACGGATGGCGTTGACGGCGGTCGGCCGCTGACCGGTGTCGAGGATCGACCGGATGCGGCAGACGCCGAAGAGCGGAGCGCCCTCACAGTTGCTCCGCTCTCCTCACCGAAGCCGGACCGGGAGCCTGTTCGCAATCCCGGAGCGAGTCCCGCCCCCGCCCTTATCACCGGCAGCGTGAGGGAGCGGTCGGGAGCCCCGATCGCCTCCGCCCTGTGCCAGCTCCGCCCTGGGCTTCCGGCGAGCCATTTCGTCGTTCCGGAGTCTCGGGAGGAAGCTCCCGTTCACGCAGAGGTGCTCACGGACGCCGACGGCGCCTTCCGGCTCGCAGCCGCGCCCGGGTTCTGGAGGTTGAGCGTCAGCAGCCCGGGCTTCGCGACCTGGGAGCGCGATCACCTCGTGGCGGGTGAGGAGCTCGCGGTCCTGCTCGACCCCAAGGTGCTCCTGTTCGTCACCGTGCGCGACTCGGAGGGCCAGCCGGTTACCGACGCCGAGGTGGCCGTGCGCACGCCCAACGATGAGTCGCAGGCCACGCTAGCGCGCGTGCGCACGGATCCGGCCGGGCGCGCCGCGGTGAGCGACCTAGCCTCCGGGGCGTGGCTGTTGATCGCCCGTCGTTCCGGGTACGGAGTCCGCGAGGAGCTGCTCGAGATCCCACCCGGGGTCTTCGTGCTCGAGAAGGAGATCCGCCTCGAGCGCGCGACGCGCCTCGTCGGCACGGTCCGCTCCAGCGTGGGAGCGCCGATCGCGGGCGCTCGCGTGCGGATCGAGTCGCCGGTCCGGCACGCGGCGCTGGTGGAGGAGGTTCTCACCGGCGCGGACGGCCGGTACCAAACGGCGCCGATCTTCACGGTGCGCGAGACGCTGGAGATCGTCGCCTCGGCCGGGGGCTTCGCCGAGTCCTGGCTCTTCTTCGCGGTGCGGCCGGAGCAGGCTGGGCAGGAGGAAGTAACGCTCGACTTCGTGCTCGAAAGCTCGGCGCGGACCGTCGCAGGAAGCGTCGTGGACGACGGCCAGGGACTACCGGGAGCCTCTATCCGCATTGCCTCGATCGATCCCGTCGGCAACTCGCCGCAGGACGTGCTGGATGCGTTGCGCACAGCTCCTTCCCTACCCGGACTGTGGCAGGAGGTGGCCCGCACGGACGACTCGGGGCGCTTCGAGGTCGCCGGACTCTCGGCCTCGCCGCAGTACATTCTGCTCGTCGTGTGCGACGGGTACGCGCCACGAATCGTCTGGGCGCCGCCCGGCGAAGCGGGCACACGCACCGAGCTCGGCGAATTGGAGCTCGACCGGCACGGGAGCCTCTTCGGCCGGGCCACGTACGAGGACGGCGCGCCGGCCGAGGGCGCGACGCTCACCATGATCGAGGTGAACGAGGTGCGTGGCGTTGCCTATGCCGACCTCGGAACCTGGCGACCCAACTCGTGGTTCGGGCTATACCGGTCCCGCACGGGCGAGGGCGGGAGCTTCCGCTTCGATCTCCTCGATCCGGGCTCGTATCAGTTCGCCGGGTCGTCCCAGACGTGGCAGGTCGAGCCTGGGCAGGCCACCGGACCCGTCGAACTCGTGCTCGAGCGGGAGCGGCCGTCGTCGGAGACGGTCGCCGTCAGTGGGGTCGTGCGAGACCGTGGAGGTCAGCCGCTCTCGCTCGCGTTCGTCCGAGCTTTCAGCGCGGACGGGGCCCCCGAGACAAGCCTGCTCGGCTCGCAGCTCGTCGATGCGCAGGGCGGCTTCGCCTTGCGCGTCCCTTCGACGCTCGCATCCAGACTCCACTTCGCTGACCTCGGGGGCACGCACCTCGAACGCGAGCTCTTCCTCGAGCCGCCGTTCTCCGCAGAGCCCATCGCGGTCGTCCTCGAAGAGCGCGCGGAGCCGCTACCCGCGCTGACGGGCGGCGTGTTCTCGCCGCGCGGTGAGGGCGTCGAGGGCTGCAGCGTCACGCTGCGGCCCTCGGAGGACAGCCTGTGCCGGTGCATCGAGTTCCACGCGCGAACGGACCCAGGAGGAGAGTTCCGATTCCGGGTGTCCGAGGGACCGCACCGGCTGACGGCTGCGCACCCGCGCTACGCGACGGCGAATCATTACCCCGCGCGGCCGGGGGAGTACGCCGTGATCGATCTGCAGGATCCCTGACGGTCTCGCGGACGAGGACGTCAGAAGGAGCGCTTGAGTTGCGGGCGAAGCCCGCGCTGGGCGACCATATCCGAGAGTCCGTCCAACGCTTCCATGACTGCGATCCTCCCCGTGTTGTCGTACGCCTTGCTCGCTCTCGCCCAGCAGCGTCCCGCCATCGATCTCGAGCGCGCCGCGCTCGTCTTCGGCGAGGCCGAGGAGGCTGCGCTGGCGGACGACGGGGAGCTCTGGGGCGTCTCGCTCGTCGGGCCGATCTTGTTCGCGGATCCGCGCACGCGCGGGGTTGCTGCCAACCAGCCCGACGCAGAGGGGCGGCTGCGCGAGGAGCAGGGCGTGTTCGTGGGCGTGCTGCCGGAAGAGGTCTCGATCGCCAACACCGGGCTCGACTGGGCCGGGGTGCGCTGGACGATGGTGATGTGGCCGCCGCCGGAGGAGCGCGTCGCGCGCACGCTGCTCGTCTTGCACGAGAGCTTCCACCGCATCCAGCCGCGGCTCGCGCACGGTCTGGGCGGGCCGCTCGCGCTGCATCTCGACTCCGAGGCCGGGCGCACGTGGCTGCGGCTCGAGCTGCGCGCGCTGGCGGAGGCACTGACTGGACCCGAGGAGCGGCGCCGGAGCGCGCTCGAGGACGCGCTCGTTTTCCGCGCGCGGCGGCGCGCGCTGTTCCACGATGCACTGGCGGCCGAGTCGGGTCTCGAACGCAACGAGGGGCTAGCGGAGTACACCGGGCTCGTGCTGTGCGGCCTCGACGAGCGCGGCCGCGCGGCGCGGGCGGCGCAGCGCCTGCGCGGGGAGGATTCGGCGACGAGCTTCGTGCGTAGCTTCGCCTACGTCACCGGGCCAGCCTACGGGCTCCTGCTCGACGCGCACGGCGGCGAATGGCGCAAGGGAATCGACGCGCGCACGGACCTCTCGGAGCTCCTGGCGAGCGCACTGGCCTGGCGCGCACCGGAGGAGCTGATCGCGGCCGCCGCGGAACGCGCGACGTTGCACGGCAGCGCCGAGGTGCGCGAAGACGAGCGCCGGCGCGCCGTGGAACGCGCGCGGATGGAGTCCGCGAACCGGGCACGCTTCGTGGAGGGTCCAGTGCTCACGCTGCCCTTCGGCGCGAACATGACCTACTCCTTCGACCCGAACGACGTCACGCCGCTCGCCGGAGCCGGCAGCCTGTACGGCAACGCGCGCGTGGTGGACGAGTGGGGTGTACTGGACGCAAGCGAGGACCGCGCGCTCTTCGTGCTCGCGCAGGACGGCGCGCTCCTGGCGGCGCAGGTGCCGGCGCCGCGCGAGCCGGGCACGCGCCCGCTCACCGGCGAAGGCTGGAGCCTGAGCCTGGCGGAAGGCTGGACGCTCGCGCCCGGAGCGCGCGCGGGTGACTGGAAGGTCGTGCGCGCGCCCTGAGCGCCGACTATCCTCGTCCACCCATGTCCGTCCGCTCACACGCTCGAACGCGCACCGTCGCGGTCGCCCGTGTTCTCGCGAGCACCGCCGGACTCGTGCTGCTCGCCGCGGCCACTTCCGCGCAGCAGCGTGAACCCCGCGCGGAACAAGACCGGCCCGCGCAGGACGAGCCGCTTCAGAACGACGCTCCGGGCCACGCCTTCGAGCTCGCCCTCGGCGGCGACGGGCTCGCAGCCGCCTACCGCAGCGCCTTCCACCGCGGCGGCGGCTACAGCGTGCTCGGCTTCTTCGTCAACGAGGACGACGACCTCGCCCTGCACGCACGCTTCCTGCGCTTCGGCGAGCCGGGCGCGGAGGCGCCGCTCGCGCTCGGCATCGGCGTGGGCGTGTTCGCCGCGGCCGTGGACGAGCAAAACGCCGAGCTCGTGGCGATCACGCTCAGCGGAGCGGTCGAGTACGAGTTCGAGCTCGCCTACCCCGTGCGCCTCGTGCTCGAGGCGAGCTATGCGCCGGACATGGCCACCTTCCTGGACGGCCAACGCGTGCTCGACGTCGTGGGCCGGGTCGAGACCGACCTCTCGAGCTGGGCCACGGCCTTCGCGGGCTACCGTCACCTGGAAGCCGACCTCGAAAACGCGGCCGACCCGGAGCTAGACAGCGCCCTGCAGATCGGGGTTCGGCTGGGGGTCTGAGGGGGCGAGCCCGTCCTCCACCGTCCCGTCCGTACCGGGCGCAAGAGGATCGGGCAGAGGGCTCTCCGTGCGCCCAAGT
>JABFRZ010000112.1 GCA_013140785.1 Planctomycetota bacterium
CGCGTGCCCTCGCGCGCGTGCCGGACCACGCCTTCGCGGCCGAGCTCTCGCAGCTCGTGCTGCACCCCGAGGACGCGCACCACGATCGCGCGCTCTTCCCCGAGCACGCCTACGACGCCGACCGCCAGCAGATCGACCTGCGCAAGGTCAACAGCTGGCGCCTGCGCCTGGCCGAGGTGTCCACGCCTGAGTTGCTCGAGGTCCAGCTCGTCAACGCCATCGCGCCGTTCGTGCTCAACGCGCGCCTGAAGCCGCTGATGGAGCGCGTGCCGACGCGCGACAAGCACATCGTCAACGTCTCGGCCGTCGAGGGCCAGTTCGCGCGCGGCACGAAGACCGACAAGCACCCGCACACGAACATGGCCAAGGCCGCGCTCAACATGCTCACGCGCACCTCGGCCTCCGATTACCTGCGCTCCGGCATCCACATGAACAGCGTGGACACCGGCTGGGTCACCGACGAGGACCCGGCCGAGCACGCCCTGCGCAAGGAGCGCGACGGCTTCCAGCCGCCGCTCGACGTCGTCGATGGCGCCGCGCGCGTGTGCGATCCGATCGTCAGCGGCTTCAACAGCGGCCGGCACGTCTACGGCCTGTTCTTGAAGGACTACGCGCCGGCGGCCTGGTGAGCGTTGCGGTTGCGCTGGCGCAAGTCCCGCCGTCGCCCGTGCTCGAATCTGATGCAACAGCTCTGCTGGGAGCCGTTCATGGCAGGCCGAACGCAACGGGCCGAAGTCTGCTCGGCCACGAACCGGAAGTGCTCGCACACGCGCATCCTGAATAGAGGGCCGAGGGTATGCTGGCAGCCTGATCCGCATTCCTTGGCGACTTTCCCAGCGCACCGCCATGTTGACCCGTCACGCCCGCGCTTGGTCCGTCCTCCTCTTGGTGGCGTTTGCTCTGCTGGGCAGTGAACCCGTCGCGCAGGTCCGCAAGGTCAGTCCGCCCTCGCGACTCGGTCCCTCGGGAACCGTGGGCGATCACCAGATCACTCCGGACGGCCGCGCGGTGGTCTATCTCTTGTATCCATTCGATGGCGGCGATCAGGAGATCTCGTTCTTCGTCGCATCGGACGCGGGAGCGAGACGGCTCGCGAGCGCTGGGGCTGGTTCGGTTGCGGGTTTCGCGATCAGTCCCGACAGTCGCTTCCTCGTGTTCTGGAAGTGGTCCAATGACGCGTTGGACCTGTTCAGCGTGCCTCTGGACGGAAGCTCCGCTCCGCGGCTGTTGACACCTCCCGACCTCCGGCCCTCGTCGTCGTACGACATCGCGATCAGCGCGCAGGGCTGGGTCGTGTTGCTCGTCGAAGGAGCTGGAGGTAGGTGGGGGCTCCATGCGGTTTCGCTCACCGGCGGGCAGCCGCCGGTCAGGCTCGATGAGTCACGTGTCAGGGGTGCAAGCACGAGGAGCGGCTTCTTGGTTTCGCCCGACGGCAATTGGGTCGCCTACATCGCCAACCAGGAGAACCTCTTCGAGTTCGAGCTCTTCCTCGCGCCGGTCACGGGCGCGTTCCCGGCGCGCAAGCTGAACGGGCCGCTCGTCGCCGCCGGCGGCGTGCACTTCTTCCGATTCTCGCCGAACTCGAAGCGAGTCGTGTACAGGGCGACCCAGGATCGCGTCGGCTCCGAGGATCTCCACAGCGCGGCGGTCCTCGCGGCCGAGCCGCCGATCCGGCTCAACCCCGACGCGCTGACTTCCAGCCACGTCGATTCCTTCGAGATCACTCCGGACGGCACCTCCGTCGTCTACCGGCACTACCGGACGGGAAACACGACCCTGGAGATCTTCCGCGTGCCGATCGAGGGCGGCGCCGCTCCGACGCGGCTGAACGCAGCGTTGGTCGCGGGCGGCAAGGTGTGGTCGTATGCGATCGCGCCCGACGGATCCGTCGTCTACACGGCGGACCAGGAGGTGCGAAACCGCAAGGAGCTCTATCACGCGACGAACGGAGGCGCCGTGACCAAGCTGAACGCGCCGCTGGCGCCGAGCCAGGACGTGGAAGCCTTCCAGCTCGCGCCGGTGGGCAGCCGGATCCTTTTCTCCGTCTATGGGGGAAGTGCGGCGACGTTCCTGGCGACCCTCGACGGCTCCGTGGGACCGCTCGCGATCTGGCCGAGCACGCGTCTGTTCTCCTTCGCGCCGAGCGGTGAGCGAGTCGTGTTCCGCGACGGACAGAGCGCAATCGGCGGACTCTTCAGCCTCCTTCTCGACGGTGCCTCCGCTCCGGTCGAGCTCATGCACGCCGAGCCGGGTTTCTACCCCGCGACGTACTTCCAACTCGGGCTCTCGGGCGAGCGCTTGGTCTCGGGGGTAGCCACCGCTAGCGCCCACGAGCTCTTCGCCGTGCCGATCGCGGGCGGCGCCGCACCCCAACGGCTCAGCGCGCCGCTGCCCATGGAGAGCCAGATCGACGACGTGTGGTCCCTCGAGCTGAGCCCGGATGGACGTTGGACCGTCTTCGGTTTCGGATCGTACAACCACTTGCGCCTCTTCAGCGCCGACCTCGCGCGCCGTTCTGCCGCGATCCAGCTCAGCGACGAGGCGACTCCCGCGACCTGGTTCCTGATCGCCCCGGACGGGGGACGAGTCGTGTTCCGCTCGACCGCCAACCAGCTGTACTCGGTGCCCATCGACGGCAGCGCGCCCCAGATCCTCATCGATATCGCGGCCACCACGCAGGAGATCCGCATCACCCCCGACGGCAGCCGAGTCCTGTACCTCGACGCCCAGCGGCGGCTGCACAGCGCGGCGCTCGACGGAACGAGTCCGCCCGTGCTCCTCGGGGGTTTCCCGGCGCTGGGGAGCGTACTGTTCCAGGGCTACCGGATCAGCGCGGACAGCGCGCGCGTCGTCTACCACTTCAAGGTGAGCGGGGAGACCGAGGTCCGACTGCTCTCGGCGCCGATCGACGGCAGCGGCGCGCCGGTCCAGCTCGATCCGTCGCTCGCCACCGACAGGCTCATCGACGTCGCGGCGGGCGACCGCGTCGTGTTCCAGACGCTCGGCGCGGGCCTGGTCTCCCTATGGAGCGTCCCAGCCGATGGGAGCACGGCCCCGACGCTGCTGGCGACCGAGGACATCTACCCGGCCTCCGACCAGGTCGCCGTAGCAGGCGACCGAGTCGTCTTCTTGGTCCGCTTCGGAGGTCTCTTCAGTGTGCCCGTGAATGGCTCCGAGCCTCCTCGGGGACTCGCACCTCTGCTCGCTTGCTGGAGTCTCGAGGCTCCGGGCGAGCGCGTGTTCTTCGTCGGGGTTCCCACCACGAGCGGTGGCTTCGCCGACCTCTACAGCGTGCCGGCCGACGGCAGCGCCGCGCCCGTGCGTCTCAGCCGCGCGAGCTCGAACGGGTACTTCACGCGCCGCGTGTCGCCGGGCGGCGCGCGCGTCGTCTACGTGCACGAGCAGGGCTGCACTCAGACGCTCGACTCCACCGCCAGCGACGGCAGCGCCGAACCCGTGCGCCTGACCACTCCCCTGGCCGATTGTGACGGGCTCCTGTCGATCCCCTCGAACTTCCAGCTCAGCGCCGACGGTCGTACGGTGGCCTTCGAGATCCTGACCCGCGGCTACCTCGAAGAGCTCGACTACATGTCCGAGATCTTCGCCGTCCCGAGCGACGGCAGCCGGGCGCCGCTCAAGGTCAATGCTCCTCCGCCCGCGATCAACGACTACACGGTCTTCCGCCTCGATCCCGCCGGCCGCTTCGTCCTCTACACGGGAGACCAAGACGACGAAGACGTCCACGAGCTCTACCTCGCACCGCTACCTCGACTTCGCGAGCGTGGCTCGATCCGCTGAGGGCGCTGACACTTCTGTCGGGCGACACGACCGGCACGCGCGGGCCGGGGTCGTTCTTCGAGCCGCCCGCGGATCCGTTCTGGATCGCCGAGGCGGCCCGCACCCCGGATCTGAGTCGGCGGGCCGATCTCCCACTTCGAAGGGGCTTGCTCGGCGAACGAGCATCCGATGAACGACGATTCTTCGACCTGAGAGCTACGATGCGCGGCGTTCATCACAGGCTCCTGCTTGAACCCGCTCGTTCCCGTCGCCGTGATCGCCGTCCTCACGGCCTGGGTGGCGGGTTGTGGAGCGCGGGCCCCGCTGTGTCAGGTGAGCTGGACGCCCAACCCGAATGCGCGCGTGCCGCTGGCGTTGATCGGGAGGCTCACGACGGACCGCCCGACGAGCGCGCGCGTCTCGTTCAGCGACGGCGAGCGGACGGAGACGCTCGCGCGCTGGCCAGAGCTCGCGAGCGAGCGCGAGCTGCTCGTGCTCGGGTTCCAACCCGCGACGAGCTACTCGGTTCGGGTCGAGGTCACGGATGCGCGCGGCCGCTCGGCGACTTCCGAGGCCTTCGAGTGGATCACGCCGCCCTTGCCCGCGTCTTTCCCGCCGCTCTCCGTCACGGTATGCCGGCCGGAGAAGATGGAGCCGGGCGTGACCCTGATCCCGGCCGAACGCTGGCCCGGTCGCGGCGATCCCGACCGCGAATTCGGTGCGCTCTTCGCGCTCGACGAGCACGGCGAGGTGGTGTGGTTCTACGACGCTCCGCACGCCATCTCGGAGGCGAAGCGCCTGGCGAACGGCAACCTCGTCTACTACCACGGCACGCGCGGCAACGTGGTCGAGTTGGACATGCTCGGGAACATCGTGCGCCAGTGGTACACGACACGCCTGCCCGGAACGGTGGCGCCCGAGGGCGGCATCCCGATCGATGCCTCGACGATCCACCACGACGTGCAGGAACTTCCCGGCGGCAACTTCCTCGCGCTCTCGACCGAGACGCGACGCTTCGAGTCCTATCCGACGAGCGAGGACGACCCGAACGTTCCGCCGACACCCGCGCGCGTGGTCGGCGACGTGATCCTCGAGTACGAAGTCAATGGCACGGTCGTGAAGCGTTGGCCCGTGCTCGACCTCCTCGATCCGCTGCGCATCGGCTACGAGTCGCTCGACTGGGGCTTCTGGCAGGGCGTCTACGAGAACCTGCCGGAGGAGCCGCTGCGCGACTGGGCGCACGTCAACTCGCTGCACTACGACGCGCGCGACCACGCCCTGCTCGTCTCGAGCTACCACCAGGACGCGGTCTTCAAGCTCGACCTCGCCACGGGAGCGCTGCGCTGGATCCTGGGCTTTCCGACCGGCTGGGGCGAGCGCTGGAAGCCGCTGGTCTTGACGCCGGTGGGGGACGGGCTCTACCCGTTCCACCAGCACGCGGCGCGCTGGACTCCGCAGCGCACGCTGCTCATGTTCGACAACGGGAAGTACCGCGCGCTGCCCTTCGCCCCGAAGATGCCGCCCGAGCAGAGCTTCAGCCGCGCGGTCGAGTTCGCGATCGACGAGCAGACGCTCGAGTTCCGCGAGCTGTGGAGCTACGGCGGCCGGCCAAATGAGGTCTTCTTCACGCCCTTCCTGGGCGAGACGGACTGGTTGCCGGTGAAGGAGCACGTGCTCGTGACCGACGGCGGGCGCGTGACCCAGCCGAACGGCCTGCCCGGCTTCCATCCGAATCAGGGCCGCAAGTGGGCACGGGTCTTCGAGGTCACGCACACGACTCCGGCCGAGGTCGTGTTCGAGGTGCTGCTCGACGACCCGAACTGCGGCTGGACGGTCTATCGCAGCGAGCGCCTGGCGAGCTTGTATCCAAGGTGAGTTCCGGGCCGCGCTCACTGATCCTGCTCGCGACGCTCGTCGTCGGCTGCGCGCGCGCCGAGCCGGCCGCGCCGGCGACTCCGCAGCGCGTCGTGCTGGTCGTGCTGGATTCCTTG
>JABFRZ010000187.1 GCA_013140785.1 Planctomycetota bacterium
GCCCGAGGGCGCACCCGCTCCCGTCTTCGAGAACGCCGACGAGGAATGGCAGGCGGGCGAGCCGCTCCTCGCTCGTGTGCGCCCCGTTCGTCCGGCGGAGCGCGCGACCCACGTCCACGGGCGGAGCTATGCGATCCTCGACCACACTCGAGCCAGCGAGGACGAGCGTCACGACACCTTCGGGCGCGTGGGCGGCGGGCTCGTGCTCGAGAACCCCTTCGGGCGCGGCGATCGGCTGCACGCCGACGCCGAGTGGAACTACCGCCACGTGGACGTGCCGGATGCCGACGACGAGGAGGACGTCGAGCTACGCCTCGAGCGACTCTCCTACGCCACCGGCGGCTCGCGCTTCGAGCACGAGGGCCTGGAGGTCGGGCGCTTCCTGCAGCAGGGCATGGCCGAATTCGGGGTGCTCGACGGCGCCGAGTGGGTCTTCCGCCTGCCGAGCGGCCACCGCTACGGCGCGAGCATCGGCCTCCTGCCCGAGCTCGACCAGGAGTTCCAGACCGGCTCGGACCTGCAGGTCGCGGCCTTCTACCGCTGGGTCGCGGACCAGAGCGAGGAGCTCAGCGCCTCGGCCGGCTACCAGAAGACGTTCCACAACGGCGCGGCGGACCGCGACCTCGTGGTCGCGAACGTGAGCCGCATGCCGCGCGCGGGCTGGACTCTCTTCGGCACGGCTTGGCTCGACTTCTACACCGACGGCGACGACGAGAAGGGCACCTTGGCTGGTCTGACACAGGCCTACGTGAGCACCGGCCGACGCTGGCAGAGCGGCAGCACGTTCGACGTCGTGTACAGCCACATGGAGTTCCCCGAGATCGAGCGCAACGAGTTCTTGCCGGTGGACGACGCGCAGCTCGCGGACGACCACAGCGAGCGCCTGGGATTGACGAGCCGGCTGCAGCTCGCACGCGATCTGCGCATGCTGACGGGCGTGGGCGGCTGGATCGACGAGGACGAAGGCGGCGGCGACGCGGAATTCGGCTTCGAGCTGCGTGACTTCCTGGTCGAGCGCGGGTTTGCCGACATGCAGGGCTTCGTCACGCGCGGCCGCTTCCAGACCAGCGCCGGCGGGCGGCTGTCCACCGGGCTCTTCACCGCGAACGGGCGCTGGGCGTTCGACTACGAGTTCTCGCAGAACCGGCTGGACGGGTTCTCCTCGGCCAACGACGACTTGCCGCAGCACCGGGTGCGCTTCAGCCGTGACCATGCTTGGACGAACTGGGACCTCTCCTGGCGGCTCGAAGGGCTGGTGTACGACGACGAGCACGCGCTGACCGTCGGGCTGTACCTCCAACGGAGCCACTACTGATGAGCTTCTGGGCCAGAACAACGGCGACCTTCGCGGCGCTGGTCCTCGCCGGCGCTTGCCTGACGCAGAATCCGGCGAGTATCAAGCAGCACCTGTGGTGGGCCGGCCTCGGTCCGGTGCTGCCGCACGAGACCTTCCCGGCCGACTGCGCGCTGTGTCACGAAGGGACGGACTGGCAGGGCGTCAGAGCGGACTTCACCTTCGACCACGCGGCCGAGACCGGGTACACGCTCGCGGGCGCGCACGCGCGCGCGACCTGCCTCCTGTGCCACAACGACCGCGGCCCGGTCGCGATGTTCCAGACCCAGGGCTGCGCGGGTTGCCACGAGGACATCCACCGCGCACAGCTCGGTCCGGACTGCGCGCGCTGCCACCAAGAGAACACCTGGCAGCCGTTCGGCCAGATCGAGCTGCATGCGCGCACGCGCTTCCCACTGATCGGCGTACACGCCGCGACCGCTTGCCACCGCTGCCACCAGGGCGCCGAGCTCGGGAGCTTCGTGCCGACCGACACCGAGTGCCTGACCTGCCACCGCAGCGACCTCGCACGCGCTGTGAATCCGAACCACGCCGGCCTGGGCTGGGTGGATCGCTGCAACCGCTGCCACCTGCCGCGCACCTGGAATCACGCCGAGATCAACAACTGAGGAGAGAGTGTCCTCGCCTGCTCTTCTGCTCCTCCTGCCTCTTCTTTTTTTCCTGCGCGCACCTGCGCGCTCTCCGCGTCTCTGCGGTGCGGCTTCTCAGAAACGAATGCGCGCAACCAATGCCCATCGCCGTCGCGCATTCAAGATCGCGGTCCTGACACTCCGATGACACGCCCGGGGACGGAGACGTCGGCGGCCCGAGCCGTGGCGCTCCGGAGGAGGAGGAAAACATGGCGCGCTCGTATCTCAGTTTCTTTGGTTCGCTCGCACTGCTGAGTCTTCTGGCGGGTTGCAGCGGCGAGACCGGGGCCCTGACTCAGCAGACGGTGTCGTCCTGCATGCTGTGCCACAACGGCTCGCTGCAGGAGAACTACTCGGGGCCTGGCATCGAGAACCCGCACCCGTTCCCGGGCGCGGACTCGATCGCGTGCACGGCCTGCCACGGCGGCGACGGAAACGGCGCCGACGAGCTGGCCAGCCACGTGCCGCCCCCGCCGGAGATCGGCGACCGCGCGTTCCAAGCCACCAACGCGCGCGCCTACTTCAACAAGCTGACCCTCGCGGGCATGGACAAGTTCGCGAACTACACGGTGGACGGCCGCGTCTACAGCGCGCTCGACTATCTGCAGTTCGTCAACCCGGGTGATCTGCGCGTCACGAGCCAAGGCCGCGGCTGTGCCCAGTGTCACGTGAACCACGCCGAGGAAGTGAGCGCGAGCTTGCTCGCCACCGAGGCCGGCGTCCTGGCAGGAGCGCGCTTCCAGTTCGGCGCCGACAACGTCGTGCCCGAGAACGCCGGGTTGTACGAGGACACCGCCGCCGACTACGGCGTACGCGCGGTCAGCGACGCGACCCCCGACCTCGCGCTGGTCGGCAACGTGACGCGTCTGGTCGAGTACCCGACGTACAGCGTGTTCGGCCGGGTTGGCGGCGCGTGGAACAACTTGGCGCAATTCTCGGCCGCCGCGATCGCCGACGACCAGCTCGCGGACGGACGCGTGGTGACGGGCTCGCCCTTGGCGCAGCTCTACCACGAGCAGATCTCCTTCACTTGCGGCGACTGCCACCTGGGCAGCGCGGGCGCGAACAACCGCGCCGGCGACTTCCGCTCGTCGGGCTGCAGCGCTTGCCACATGCCCTACAGCCTGGGCGGCCGCTCGGGTTCGAGCGACCCCAACGTGAACAAGCTCGAGCCGCTCGATCCGGACGACATCGACGAGCCCGAGCGCGCGCACGCACGCTCGCACCGGATCCACGGCGTCAACCGCACGCTGTCGAACGGCGTGACGGTGCCGGCCATCGACGACATCACCTGCGCTGGTTGCCACCAGGGCTCGAACCGCACGGTGCTCCAGTACTGGGGCATCCGCCTGGACCAGAACGCCGACGTCGTGAACAACCGCCAGTACCCGGCCAACGCCGTGACGCGGCGCGGCACGCACGACGACGAGCGTCTGTACGACCCGGTCCTCGGCAACAACACCTTCAACGGCCGCAACGCCAACCAATACCTCGAGTTCGAGGACTACGACGGCGACGCGCGCGACGACACCCCGCCCGACATCCACCACGAGAAGGGCCTGGGTTGCATCGACTGCCACGGCAGCTTCGACATCCACGGCGGCGACGCGAGCACGGCCGGGGCCGAGATCTCGAGCCGCATGGAGCAGCAGGTGGCGATCCGCTGCGAGAGTTGCCACGGCACGGTGGACGCCTACGCCGCGACTCAGTCGGGCACGGCCTACGACGGGACCACGAAGGAGCTCGCGCTGGACGCCAAGGGCAACGCGCTGCGCCACGTGGTCAAGCAGACCGACGGGTTCTTCTACCTCACGAGCAAGCTCGACGGCCGCGTGCACCTCGTGCCGCAGACGCGCGACGCAGTCGTGGCCGGCCGGACGCACCCGCTCACGGGCCAGCCGCTGTACAGCGCCAAGGCCTCCTACGCGATGGGCCGCGTGGACGGCGACCCGTCCAACGGATCGGGCCCGCAGCAGACGGCCGGGGCCACACCGGGCTTCGCCCACAGCGACAGCATGGACTGCGCCGCGTGCCACTCCGCGTGGACCAACACCTGCATGGGTTGCCACCTGTCGGGCGAGTACAACACCGGCAACAACTTCAGCAACCAGACCGGCGAGCGCATCGTCTACAAGCAACGCACGGCCGACTTCACCTACCAGTCGCCGCTCTTCTTCCAACTCGGCGTGACCGCGCGCGGCAAGATCTCGACCTACAGCGCGAACACCAAGGTCATGTACCAGTGGCAGGACCAGGCTGGCCAGCTCTCGCGCTTCTTCCAGTTCAGCGACCGCAAGTCGGCCGGCAACAACCCGGGCGCGGCGCTGGATCCGTCCCTGTCGCACAACGCCTTCATGGCGCACTCGATCCGCGGCAAAGTGGACGCCAACAACGAGGGCCCGCGCTACTGCAACGCCTGCCACCTGACCACCACGGGGCTCGCGAACTTCGACACGCAGTACCGCTCCTTCCGCGACGCGATGGGCTCGGCCAACTACGGCGCGCTCGACTTCGCGCTGTTGCAGCAGCACTTCGGCCGCAATCCGAACAACCACCTCGACTCGCCGTTCTTCGCGCACATGGTCGCGGGCCTCGGCACGGGCCTGTTCCTGTTCGATCAGAACGGCTCGCCGGTGAACCCGCTCGACAATTTCGCGGGCCGCAAGGGCGCGCTCGGGATCGCGCCGGCGACGATCTTCGACCCGGCGCGGGTCACGCTGAACCTCGACCGCATCGTCGAGCCTTCGGGGGTCGCCAACGGCTCCAACAATCACACCTGGTTGGACCTCACCGCCTCGGCCAACGGCCAAGCCCTGCGCGCCGGAGCCCTGGACCAGGAGATGGCGGGCCCGTTCGGCACCGCCCTGATCCGACGCCTGGCCGACCCGGACAACGGCATCGTGCTCGACTCGTGGCTCGACTCGAACGGACAGCCGCGCGGGGACGCCCTCCTACACCTCGGGCCGTAGATCGGGTCGCGCCGAGGGCGAGCGGCCATTCGTTCCAATTCCTGGAGCAGGGCTCCTGATCCCTGGACGAACTCCTGGGTGAAGGGGCCGCTCTCGACGCCAGTGGGGTGGTACACCTTTGGCACTTGCCCTCCTAGATCGAGCGGCGTCGCGACCAGGCTTGGCCAAGCCCGCGCGCCCCGAAGGATGGAGCCCCCCCCATGAAGTCCCGCCTTGGTTGGCTAGCGCTCGCCCCGCTCATGGCTGGCGCCCTTTCGGCGCAAGCCTCCGTTTTCCAAGGCCCCCACGGCGGCATTGGCGATGTCTGGGTCTACCCGGTCAGCGGGGGCGCCATTCGACCCCCGGAGCTCCAAGGAATCGTGCTCCTGCCCGTCGATGCGGCCGGACGCTCCGCCCTGACCCAGTTCCAACTCGACCAGCCGCGCTTGAAGAGCGACCTGCCGCTGGCCTCGCGCCTCATCCTCCCGCAGGGGCAGGGTTCGCTCTACCGCTACAAGAAGCCGCGCGCCGGCGGCGCCGACTACGGCTACTTCGTGGTCCGTCCCGACGGCCTCGCCGCGCACCTTGCTTCGTTCCCCGGTTCAGGCCCGCTCGGACTCGACGACCCGATTCCGAATCCCGTCGCGCTCTCCGGCCAAGGGGATGGGCTGCTCACGGCCACGACGCTCGAGGCTGGAGGTGACCTGTTCGAGGTCACGCTCGCCACGGGCGCCGTCCACACGCTCACGAGCGCGCTTCCGCCGCTGAACACGCTGTCCCAGGGCCTCATCCTCCTGCCCACGTGGGGCGCGGCGATGACCCAGACCGGAGCGC
>JABFRZ010000446.1 GCA_013140785.1 Planctomycetota bacterium
CTACGACGGTGGCGCGAATCCCGCGCTCCTGTAGCCGCTCACTTCGCTCGCTTGCCGCGCGCGCCGGCCACGAGCGCCTCGAAATCGGCGCGCGCGCCCGCGCCTTCGATGCGTCCGAGCTCGCCCGCTGGGCCGAACAGCACCGTGAAGGGCAGGCCGCCCGGCCAGCCGTGGGCGTCCGCCAGTGCGTCGAAGTCGTTGCGCAGGGCTAGCACGGGAAGCGCTATCCCGCGCCGCTCGACGAAAGCCGCGAGCTCCTCCGGCGTGTCAACCTGCTGCGGAAGCGCGAGGTCCACCGAAACGGCAACCAAGCGCACGTTCATCTGCTCCAGACTGGGCCGCAGCTCGACCAGCTCCGGCATCTCGGCCAGACAGGTCCCTCACCAGCTGGCCCAGAAGTTGGCGAGCACGAGCTCACCGTCCTTCGTTGGCAAGAGGCGCGCGAACAGCGCGCCCGCCTCCACGACCTCGGGCGGGGTGTAGGTCCAGCCGGGTCCCGCCGGCGCGCACGCGAGTCCCAGCGCGGCCAGGGCCAGCGCGGCGAGCGCGTGCCTCACTGCTTCTTCGCTCCGCCGGCCGGCCCGAAAAAATTCTTGGGAGCGCGCTTGATCGGCAGCCCTGCTGGCCGCGTCCAGTTTTCTTTCGGGCGCTCGCCCGCGAGGACCTGGTCGAGCGCCACCTCGAGCCAGGCGTTGCGCGGCAGCTTCTTCTTGCTGCGTTCCCCGTCCGGATCGTCGTCGATGCCGCCGTGGTAGCGCAGGAAGCGGTTGGCGTCGATCAGGAAGACCTGCGCGTTGGCCGTGGCGCGGAAGTCATCGGCCAGCTTGTTCCCGTGGTCGAGCAGCACGGGCAGCGTCACCTTGTCGGCCGCGATCGTCTCGCGCATCTTGGCCAGCGGATCGCCCCCGGAAACCAGCTCGTTGTAGTTGGAGTTCACCAGGACGACGGTGAGCTTCTCGGCGCGCGTGCGCTGCAGCTCGGTCAATGCCTTCAAGTAGTAGCGCGAGACCGGGTCCTTCCGGCTCCAGAAGACGAGCAAGAGCGCCTTGCCCTCGTTCTCGGTGAACAACGCGCGCGCCTGCCCGGCCAGGTCAGGCAACTTCGGCTCCTCGAACACCAGCGCGTCGAGCGTGTAGGGCTTGGTGTTCAGCCCCGCGCTCGCGCCCGGCGTCTGCGCGGGCGGTGCCTGCCAGGGAGCGTATCGTGGCGCCGGCAGACCGATGAGGAGCACGACGCCGAGCGGGATGCTGAGATGAGGGAACAGGCCGTTCGACATGGCGGGAGCTCGGGCCGAGGATGCGCGCTCATCATACGGGCCGGCCCGGCTCGAGCGTGGAGCCGCGCGCGGCGCTCCACTACACTCGCGCGCCTCCATGGCCGCGCGCCCCTATCCCGAGGTTCCTTCCCAGCCCCGCTTGGCCGAGATCGAGGAGCGCGTGCTCGCCCACTGGAAGGCCGAGGGTGTCTTCCGGGCCTCGCTCGAAAACCGCAAGGACGCCCCCGAATTCGTGTTCTACGACGGCCCGCCCTTCGCGAACGGCCTGCCGCACTACGGGCACCTCTTGACGGGCTACGTGAAGGACATCGTGCCGCGCTACCAGAGCATGCGTGGCCGGCGCGTCGAGCGTCGCTTCGGCTGGGACTGTCACGGTTTGCCGGCCGAGATGGAGTCCGAGAAGGAGCTCGGCATCCAGGGCCGCGCCAAGATCCAGGAGTACGGGATCGAGCGCTTCAACGCGCATTGCCGCTCGTCGGTGATGAAGTACACGCGCGAGTGGGAGCGCACCGTCGCGCGCCAGGCGCGCTGGGTCGATTTCGCGAACGACTACAAGACCATGGACCTCGCCTACATGGAGAGCGTCCTGTGGGCTTTCTCCGAGCTGTGGAAGAAGGGCCTGGTCTACGAGAGCTACCGCGTCATGCCGTACTCGTGGGCGGCCGAGACGCCGGTCTCGAACTTCGAGACGCGCCTCGACAACAGCTATCGCGAGCGCCAGGACCCGGCCGTGACGGTGCGCTTCGAGCTCGCGCGCGCGGCCGGCGATCCGGGGCCGATGGAGCTGTGGGTGTGGACCACCACGCCTTGGACGCTGCCCTCGAACCTGGCGACGGCGGTCGGGCCGGAGATCGAATATGCGCTGTTCGAGCAGGAGGGGCGGCGCGTCGTGCTGGGGGCCGCCGTGGCGGAGAAGTACAAGAAGGAGCTGGCGGGTGCCACGCGCGCCGGCAGCGTGAAGGGCCGCGAGCTCGTCGGGCGCCGCTACACGCCGCTCTTCCCGTACTTCCAGGACGCCAAGAACGCCTTCCGCGTGCTGGCTGGCGACTTCGTGGACACGGCCGAGGGCACGGGCATCGTGCACCTCGCGCCCGGCTTCGGCGAGGACGACCAACGCGTGTGCGCGGAGAACGCGATCGAGGTGGTCGTGCCGGTGGACGAGAAGGGGCGCTTCACGAGCGAGGTGCCCGACTGGCAAGGCCTGAACGTTTTCGAGGCCAACAAGCCGATCCTGGCCGAGCTGAAGAAGCGCGGCGCACTCGTGCGGCACGACACGCTCGTGCACAACTACCCGCACTGCTGGCGCACCGACCAGCCGCTGATCTACCGCGCGATGTCGTCGTGGTACGTGAAGGTCACGGCCATCCGCGAGCGGATGGTGGCGCTGAACCAGAAGATCAACTGGATCCCCGCGCACGTGCGCGACGGCCAGTTCGGCAAGTGGCTCGAGGGCGCGCGTGATTGGTCGATCTCGCGCAACCGCTTCTGGGGTACGCCCATCCCGGTGTGGCGCAGCCCTTCCGGCAAGCTCAAGGTCTTCGGCAGCATCGCCGAGCTCGAGCGCGCCAGCGGGCAGAAGATCAAGGACCTGCACCGCCCGTTCATCGACGAGATCGTCGTGCGCGAGGACGGCGAGGAGTACCGGCGCGTCGAGGACGTGCTCGACTGCTGGTTCGAGTCGGGCTCGATGCCCTTCGCGCAGGTCCACTACCCGTTCGAGAACAAGGCTTGGTTCGACGGCGAGCACGGGAAGGCCGACTTCATCGTCGAGTACGTGGCCCAGACGCGCGGCTGGTTCTACACGCTGATGGTGCTCTCGACGGCGCTGTTCGGGCGCGAGCCCTTCAAGAACTGCATCTGCCACGGCGTCGTGCTCGACGAGCAGGGCCAGAAGCTCTCGAAGCGCCTCAAGAACTACAAGAGCCCCGAGGACGTGTTCGCGACGCACGGCGCTGACGCGCTGCGCTGGTACCTGTGCAGCTCGCCGATCCTGCGCGGCGGCGACCTGAACATCGACAAGGACGGCAAGGCCATCGGCGAGGTCGTGCGCCTGGTGATCCACCCGCTCTGGAACGCCTACAGCTTTTTCTGCCTGTACGCGAACGCCGACGGCATCCGCGCCCAGCTTCGCAGCGACGCGAGCGGTGTGCTGGATCGCTACATCCTGGCCAAGCTGCGCACGGCGCTCGAAGGCGTGACGGCCGCGATGGACGCCTACGATCTCGCCGGCGCCTGCGCCGAGATCCGTACGTTCCAGGATGCGCTCAACAACTGGTACATCCGCCGCAGCCGTGCGCGCTTCTGGCGCGGCGAGCTCGACCAGGACAAGCGCGACGCCTACGACACGCTCTACACGGTGCTGACCACGCTGTGCCGCCTGAGCGCGCCGTTCCTGCCGCTCGTAACGGAGGAGATCTACCGCGGGCTGACGGGCGAGAAGAGCGTGCACCTCGCGGACTGGCCGACCTTCCCTTGGGAGTCGGCGACGAGGCTGTCTGACATGTTTCTTGTCGAACGAATGGACCAGGTACGCGCCGTGTGCTCGACGGTCCTAGCGCTCAGGGAGGAGAGGCGCCTTCCCGTGCGCCAGCCGCTGGAGGAACTCGCGATCAGCGGGTTCAACTTCACCGGCTACGAGGAACTTCTCATGGAGGAGACGAACGTGAAGCGTGTCGTCTCAACGGCCATGGCCGTGCGCAAGGAGGTAGTCCTAAACTTCAAGGTTGTCGGACCCACCCTGGGTGCACGGGTGAAGGAACTCGGCGCGGCGCTGAAGCGCGGCGACTACTTCCATCCCGACGGCGATGAGACCCGTATCCGGTCGAACGCGGTCGCCGACGTAGAAATCTACTCGAAGGATCGACAGTACTCGACGCGCTTCGTGGCCGAAGGGGTCGATCCGCGGTATGCCGTCGAAGTGATTCCAGGAACGCGGATCATTGTCGGTATCGACACGGTGGTGACGCCAGATCTCAAGCGCGAGGGCGTTGCCCGGTACCTTGTGCGCGTGATCCAGCAGGCGCGCAAGGACGCCAAGCTCGACATCTCCGACCGCATCCGGTTGCGTGTCTCGGGCGACACGGCCCTAGCCGACGCCGTGCGCGAGCACCGCGACTACATCGCCACCCAGACGCTGGCGACCGAGATCGAGCTGGCGCCCGCCGAGCCCGGCATGTTCACGGCCGAGGGCGAGGTCGGCGACACGAAGGCGACCGTGGGCTTGGCCAAGGCCTAGCCGCGCGGCTATCGCGCGGCTATTCAGGCGCCGCCAGCGCGGTCGAGCGCGCGAGTCAGCGCACGCAACGCAGGCAGATAGCCGGGCAGACGGCCGAACACCTGGCGCGCCATGGACTCGTCGTAGGTGTGGGTCGTCAGGTTGCGATCGCCGAGCATCGCCAACCACGGGGCCTCCGCTTCAATCCAACCCTGGGACCAGGCCGCGCGCACGCACGACCGTGGCGAACGACAGTCGAGCCCTGCACTCGAAGAGCCTCTTGGATGACCTTCCACGCGAGCTCGTAACAGGTCTCGAAGCGTTGGATGGCCGCATCGCGCGTGACGTCGGACTCGGGCAAGGCGAGGACCTCTCCCAGGCGTTCCACGGCCTCGGGGAATCCGCGCTTTCCGGTGCTCACAGCTCCACCCCCATGCTGTCGACCGCGGCGCGGATGTGCTCACCGGCGTGCCTCAGATCCACGAGGTCGATCGAACGCAGCGTCGGGAGCTGATCGATGCGCTCTTCGGCTGCCAGCTTGGCCCTGACGTCCGTTGGGTTCGGGTTCTCGAAGGCCACATCGAGATCCGAGCGCGGCACGGCCGTGCCCTGCGCCCAGGATCCGAAGAGCCATACGCGGGTCGCGGGTCCGAGCTCCTCACGCACGATCGCGGCAACCGTGCGCGCGAGCTCGAGGACGGGGGCGGGCACGGGAACCGTGAGGCTCATGACGCGGTCATCATAGAGGCGGCCCGGACGACGCAGCAATCTCGGCCCTCCGGCGCCATGACGCGCTTGCCGCGCCCAAGTGGCTCGGGCACGATGCCCGGCGATGCCCGGCGAACGCCTCTTTCTCGCGGACCTAGCCCTCGTCCTGTGCGTCGCGGCGCTCACGAGCGTCCTGTTCCGCAGGCTGCGCCAGCCGGTGGTGCTCGGCTATCTCTTGGCCGGCGTGATCGTCGGGCCGCACACGCCCGCGCCGCTGTTCCTGTTCGCGGACTCGGAGAACCTCGAGACGCTCTCGCAGCTCGGCGTGATCCTGGTGATGTTCTCGATCGGCCTCGAGTTCTCGCTGCGCAAGCTCGCGCACGTCTTCCCGCGCGCCGGGCTGGTCGGGCTGATCGACATCGGCGCCATGCTGTGGCTGGGCTACGTCACCGGCCGCGCGCTCGGCTGGTCGAGCACGCAGAGCTTCTTCGCGGGCGCGATCGTGTCGGTCTCGAGCACGATGATCATCGCCAAGGTCTTCGCCGAGCGCGCGGCCGGTG
>JABFRZ010000417.1 GCA_013140785.1 Planctomycetota bacterium
GTGGGCGGCAGCACCAGGACCTCGCCCGTCAGCGCGCCGACCCGCGCCTCCTCGCCCGCGTAGCCGAGGCCGCGGAAAGCCGCGAGCAGATCCTCGGCCTTCTCGGCCAGGGGCGGCTCGCGCCGCTCGCGCGCCAGGCGCGCATGCTCGGCGCGGAACGATTGCAGAGCCTCGCGCGCGCGGGCGTCCGTGAAGTCCGTGGACCAACCCTGCGCCGGCTCGTCTGGGTGCAGTGCGAGATCGATCCAGCGCAAGGTCTCGGTCCTCGACGGATCGAGCGAGCGCTCGCGCAGGAGCTTGAGATCGCCGCGGCGGAAGCTCTCGAGCACCCGCACCTTCATGCGCTCTCCGGTGGGACTCAGCACTAGCCGTGCGAGCACGGGTTCTCCGGCTGCGGGCGCGAGCAGGGCTGCGTGTTCGGGCTTGCCCGCGACCAACGCCAGCACACTCGGCGCGACCGCGGAGAGGCCGACGGGTTCCGAGCGGGTCTCGCCCGCGGGCAGTCCGGTCGGCCAACGCAGGAGCACCGGAACCCGCACGACCTCTTCGTAGAGCGTGCGGCGGTGCCCGAGGCCGCCGTGCTCCAGGAACTCGTCGCCGTGGTCGGAGACCACCACGACCAATGTGTTCTCGGCCAGGCCGCGGCGCTCCAGCTCGTCGAGCACGCGTCCGATCTCGGAGTCGATCCAGGCCAGCTCGCCTGCGTGCAGCGCGCGCAGATGCTCGGTGTCGCCCTTGCTCGCCTCCGGCGCGGCCAGCCGCCGCACGAAGTCGCGTCCGTCCGCGCTGCCCGCGTAGCCCGGGTCGAGCTCCCGATCGAAGGGCGGCGGCGGCACGTAGTCGAAGTGCGCGTCGAAGTAGTGCGCGAACAGGAAGAACGGACGCCCGTCGTCCGCGGCCAGCTCCGCGAGCACGAGCTCGGTGACCGTGCGCGAACTCGAGTCGCGGTGCGAGGCCACCTCGAGCGCGCGCTCGGCGCGTGCGTTGTCCTCGATGGCCGCGTGGCCGTGCGCCCGTGAAGTCGATCCATCGAGCGCGTGCACGCGCGCCAGAGTCGCGCGCGCGGTCTCGGCCGCGGCCGCGAGTTCGGGCCCGTAGCCCGCGCGGTAGCGCTCGAAGCCGCGGCCCAGACCGAAGCGCGGATCGAGATACGGGCCGGAATAGACGCCCGCCGTGCGATACCCGTGCGCACGAAGGCGCTCGGCCAGAGTCGGAAACGAGTCCCCGAGACGCTGGCCGTCCTGCTCGACCCCGTGCACGAGTTCGGGCTGGCCGGTGAAGAGTGTCGCGTGCGCAGGCAGCGTCCACGAGGTACTCGAGAGCGCATCCTCGATGCGCACGCCCTCGGACGCGAGCCGGTCGAGGTTCGGCGAGGGCGAGCGCTCGCCGAACTTAGCGCCGTAGCACCCGAGCATGTCGCGCCGCACGCTGTCGAGCGAGATCAAGAGCACGTTCGGCCGTCGGTCGGCGTCACGCGCGCAGCTCGCGAGCGCCAGGAGTGCGAGCAGGACAGCAGCCAACTGCTGCACGGCGCCTACTTCTTCGGCGCGCGCCAGGCGTGGGCCTTCAGATCCTCGAGCTTGGCGTAGGCGAGCGTGGCCTCGTGCGTGGCCTCGAGCACGACCTTCGGCGCCATGCCGGCCTCGAAGGCCTCCTGCCAGCGCGCCGCGCACAGACACCACTGGTCGCCGGGCTTCAGACCGGGAAAACCGGGGCGCGAAGTGGAGAGGTCGTTGCCGCGCGCCTTCGAGAACGCCAGGAACTCGGCCGTCGCACGCACGCACACGGTGTGCACGCCCAGGTCGTCGGCGCCCGTACGGCACGTGCCGTCACGGTAGAAGCCGGTCATGGGGTCGCGGCAGCAGAGCGTGAGCTCGCCCCCAAGCACGTTCCGTCCCTGCGCCAGCTGGATCATTGCACGGAGTGTAGCGCTCGCTTCCCGGCGCGCGAAGGCCCGCACGACGCGCGCGGGTCCAAGAACCCCGAGTAGGTCGGGGCCCAGGGCACATGAGGTCCGCTGGTCCACCGGCGCTAAGGCCGCTAGAAAAAAAGGCCGATAGGGGTCCGAGACCCGTTCCCTCGCACAGACCACCGATGAGCACGAAGACGTCTTTCTCGCCTTGGCGTCCCCATCCCTGGCACGGTCTCTCGGTCGGCAGCGAGCCGCCCCGGCGCGTCAACGCGTACATCGAGATCACGCCCTACGATCTCGTGAAGTACGAGATCGACAAGGAGTCGGGCTACCTGCGGCTCGACCGTCCGCAGCGCACCTCGGCCCTGCCGCCCAGCCTGTACGGCTTCGTCCCGCGCACCTACTCCGGCAAGCGCGTCGCCACCCTGATGTCGGGCTCCGAGCTCGGCGACGGCGATCCGCTCGACATCTGCGTCCTGTGCGAGCGTCCGGTGACGCGCAGCGAGATCCTGGTGGACGCGCGTGTGGTCGGCGGCCTGCCGATGATCGACGGCGGCGAGGCCGACGACAAGATCATCGCCGTGCTGGAGAGCGACAACGTGTGGGGGCACATCTCCGACATCGGCGGCGTGCCGCGCGCCCTGCTCGACCGCATCATCCACTACTTCGCCACCTACAAGTTCCTGCCCGATGCGCCCGCGAAGGTGTCGGTGGGCGAGCCCTACGAGCGTGCCCACGCCGAGCAAGTCATCCGTGCCTCGATGGAGGACTACGAGGAACTCTTCGGCCCGGCCGTGCGCTCGGCGTCGAGCGGGGCGCGCATCTAGCAGCCCGTGGTGAAAGTCGCGTAGCGAGGCGAAGCGCGCGTTCGCGATGCAAGGAGAGCGACGGAGCGACGGCGGAAGCGGCCTTTGTGGCCGCTGAGCACGGCGCGACGAGCTCGACGCCGCAGCGCGAACGCGCGCGAAGCCGCAGTAGCGACTTTCACCACGGGCTGCTAGGCGCGCACACGGCGCGGCATTCCTGTGCGCGCGCTCCCGGTAGGATGGGCGCAAGGTGTCGAACGAGGCGAGCGAGAGAGGGTCCGACGCGGAGAGTCGGGCCGGGAGCGCGGGAACCGAATCCGGCGTCTCGCCGCACGGATCTCCCGCGCCCAGTGCGGCGTCGTCAGCGCCTGGCGTGCAGGCGGCGCGGGTCTTCGGCCTGCTGTTCTCCGCCTACATGGTTGCGCGCGGCTGGCGCTCGCAGAGTGTGCTGCTCGGGCTCGTGGGCCTGGCGCTGTTCTTCGGCCCGCTGCGGCGCTGGGCCGCGCTCGTCGCGCTCGCGTACTACCTGACTCCGGGGCTTGGGCGCCTCGGCAGCGAGCCCTTCCTCGCTGGAAACCACGAGTACCTCGAGGCCTTGTTCCTCTTGATCCTCGCGCTCGAGCCAGGCCGCGACGCAGTCGGGCGCGTGCACCTCGGCAGAACGGTCGGTGCCGTCGCCGTCGCGTTGGTCTTCTTGTCCGGCGTGCAGAAGGTCGCTCACGGCGCCTACGTTCGCGGCGACTTCTTCACGCAGTGCTACGCGCAGCCGACGAAGTTCTCGAAGCTCTTCGACCCGTTCGTCTCGGCGGAAGAACGCGATGCCGCCCGTGACTTTCGCGGAGCCTTCGGATTCTTCTCGCGCGAGGTACGGGAAGGCGTCCTGGACATGCCCCCGCCCCGGCCGCCGGTGGTCGCATGGGTTTCCCGGAGTCTTTGCTGGGCAACGCTCGCGGCCGAGCTCCTGCTCCCGTGGCTGCTGCTGGCCCACCGCGCGCGCGAGCGAAAGCTCGGAGCGGCGTTGCTCATCGCCTTCTTCGCGGCGGTCGAGGCCGCGGCGCGCGAGTGGATGTTCGGAGGTCTGGTCCTGTGCCTGCTCCTCCCCGTCTTCTTCGAGCGAGACCTGGCGCCGACTTCGCTCACGAGCGGGACGGGCCGCCGTTCGACGCTGGCGCTGCGCGCGCTGGTCGTGCTCGTATGTACGTGGCCGTTCGTCCACATGTACCTCGCCTTCGCGCACGACCTATCACCTTGGAAGCTCGCGGGTTTCGGCATGTACACGCTCCCGGCCCGCGTTGGCGCGCTCTCGGTCGAGATCCGGCAAGGCAACTCCGAGTTTCGCCCGCGCAGGCCGCGCGACGGCTCCGAGGCCGAACGCTACGAGGAAACTTCGTACGCGCTCAGGAACGTGCCCTTCTCTTCGGCCGCCGCGCGCGACCTCGCACGCTGGGTCCAGGAGCGCACGCCGAAGGGAGCTCTGCGCCCCGAGGTTCGCATCCGTGCGACGACCGTCCGGCTCGATCGCGAGATCGATCGCTACCGCTCGACGATGCGGGCGTGGACGTACCCTCCGTGATCGGGCGCCGTGACCGGGCGCCACGATGAGTTCGGGCCGCTCCGCCGCCGCCGTCGCCGCGCTGCTCGCGGCCCTCGCCGCGCTCGCCATCGTCTTCGTGGACGTTCCGTTGGCACGCGTCGTTGCCCGCCTGCCGGGAGGCGTGCACGCCGTCTTCCGCGAGGGCACGAGCGCGCTCGACTTCGTGTCTGGCAAGGCGTTCGCGGACACTGGCCTCGGCTCCTGCTTGCTGGTTCTTGCGCTGGGCGCTTGGCTCCGCCCGGCCTGGCGTCCGCTGGCGAAGCTGCTCGTGCTCGTGGCGCTCTCGAATCTCCTCGCCCATCTGCTCGCGGGCGTACTGAAGCCCGTGTTCGGTCGGCTGCGCCCGTTCCAGATCGAGGCCTCGGGCTGGGACGATCGCTTCTTCGCTGGCGGCAGCTCCTTTCCCTCCGGCCACACCGCGTTCTACTGGGGACTCGCGTTGCCGCTCGCCTGGGCCTTGCCGCGCTGGCGCTGGGTGGCCCTCTTGCCGGCGCTCTTCATCAGCGCGGCGCGCGTGCTGGTGAACCATCACTTTGCCGGAGACGTCCTGGCGTCCATGGCGATTGCGCTCGCCGTTTCGGCGGCGTTGATCGCGCTATTCGAACGCGGGGCGAAGCTCGCACCGTTCGGCGAAGGGCACAGGCGAACTCTCAGCCGCGGACTCTAGTCTAGCAGCCTGTCGGAGTAGTCCCTGCTGCGGCTTCGCGTTCTGCGCCGATGCAGCGTCGCGCTAGACGTCCCGTAACAAGCCAGGCCATGCTCGGTGGCCAGGAAGGCCACCTGCGCTGTCTTTCCGTCGCGCTCCTTGCCTCGCCGCAGAACGCTTTGCCTCGCGACGGGACTACTCCGACAGGCTGCTAGCCGCTAGCTGCTAGGCTGCGCTCCGAAGTACCCATGCAACGAACTCTGCGCCGTTTGCGTTCGCTCCTCGTCGCGTTGCTCGTGTCCGCCTGCTCGGCTTCGCGCCCGACCGAGGCGGACCTTGGGATGCAGCAGCGAGCCGAGGCCCGGCCGCTGCCCGTGCTCGAGGACGCGATCCGGGTATGGGACAGCCGCGTGGGGCGCGAGCTCGAACTCGCCGCACTGCTCGACCGCCTGGCGGAGGCCGAGGTGGTCTTCGTGGGCGAGACGCACCTCGATGACACCACGCACCGCGTCGAGGCCGCGCTGCTCGAGGGCCTGCTCGCGCGCCGCGCGGGCGCGGTCGTGCTCTCGCTCGAGATGTTCGAGCGCGACGTGCAGCCCGTGCTCGACGACTACCTCGCCGGCCGCATCGACGAGCGCGCCTTCCTCGCCGCCGCGCGGCCCTGGGGCAATTATGCGAGCGACTACCGACCCCTGATCGAGACGGCCAAGGCGCACGGGATCCCGGTGGTCGCGGCCAACACGCCGGCGGCGCTGCGCCGGCGCCTCTCGTCCGGCGGCCGCGCGGCCCTGGCCGCGCT
>JABFRZ010000361.1 GCA_013140785.1 Planctomycetota bacterium
ATCCGTCGCCGCCCGCTCTGCTCAGGGGTGCGACTGCATCCAGCTCACGAAGCGCGCCGCCACCTCGGCCGGCGTTTCTTCCGGGCGAGGCAGCTTGCGGCTGGCGCGCGGCTCGGTGCGCACGTGCAGGAAGACGGGGCCGGCGCGCGCGGTGCGCACGGCCTGCGTGAGCTCGGCCGTGTCCGCGATCCGGCGCACGTCGGGATAGCCGCACGCCAGCGCGACCCCGGCGAGATCGACGGCCGGCGCCACCGTCGCCTGCGCGCCGGTCGAGTCGTGTACGCCGTTGTCGAGCAGCACGTGAACGAGGTTCGTCGGGCGCTCTTGCCCGATGATCGCGGTGGCCCCGAGGTGCATCAACGCCGCCCCGTCGCCGTCGAGCACGACCACGCGGCGCGCGGGCTGGACGAGCGCGAGCCCGAGCGCCAGGCTCGACGCGCAGCCCATCGAGCCCACCAGGTAGAGCTGGTTCGGACGATCGCCGAGAGCGTACAACGCGCGACCGGTGAAGCCGGTGGTCGCGATGACCACGTCGGAGCCCGAGAGGCTGTACACCACCGCGCCGAGGGCCTCGTCGGGCGCCAGGCGCACGCGCCCGAATTCGCCGCACACGCGGCCGGAGAGGGCGCGCTCGGGGGTGCGATGCCTCCCCGTCGCCGCGGCCTCGATCGCGCCCTTCTGCAGCACGAGAGCGTAGGGCAGACGCTGCTCGCGCATGTGCGTCGTGGCGCGCGCGAGCGCCGCCTCGAGCGCGACCGGATCGTCGGGGAAGAGCTCCCAGGGAATCTTCATCAGCTCGAGCAGGCGCGGCGTGATCTCCCCCATGACTTCGTGCTGCGGCTCGTCGTGCTCGCCACCCGGCTCGCCGCGCCAGGTCGTGATCACGAGCACCGGCTGGCGGAAGGGAAAGGTGAGCGAGGTCAGCGGATTGACCGCGTTGCCGAGGCCCGAGTTCTGGAACAGGACCACGGACGGCTTGCCGCCGAGGCGCGCGCCGACCGCGATGGCCACGGCCTCGCCCTCGTTGGCCGCGCCCACGTAGCGGATGTCGGCCGAGTCGATGACCGTGTCGATCAACGGCGTCAGGTAGGAGCACGGCACGCCGGTGAAGAGCTGGAACCCGGCGCGCCGGAAGAGCTGCACGACCTCGTTGGCTCGGATCATCACTCGTGAGCCTAGAGCCCGGCGTCTCCCCGCTCCATCACTCCGCTCAACCGAAGCACGCGAGGCCCGGCTCCATCCAGGCCGGCCGCGCGAGGCCGAGCGCATCCAAGTAGGTCGCCGCCACGTTGGCGAGCGAGCCCGTGCGCGCCGTCCAGCGCGCCGTGAGGCCGGGCGCGGGCGCGAAGAAGAACGGCACCGGGCTGTGCGAATGCGAGCCGAACGGACCGCCATCCGCGCCGATCAGAGTGTCGGCGTTGCCGTGGTCGCTGGTGACGAAGAGCGTCCAGCCGTGCCGCTCGGCCGCCGCGGCGATGCGCGCATAGCAGGCGTCGATCTCGGCCGCGGCACGCCGGGCGAGCCCGACGTCGCCCAGGTGCCCGACCTGGTCGAGGTTGGCGAGGTTCGCGATCACCGCGTGCTGGGCCGGGTCGGCCAGGGCCGCGACGATCTCGGCGGTGACGGCCGCCGCGGACATCTCGGGCCGCGCGGGGATCTCGGCCTCCGGGATCGAGTCGAGGCAAATGCCGCGGCCCTCGGCGCCCGCGTCGAAGCCGTTCAGGAAGAAGGTCACGTGCGGGAACTTGCACTTCTCGGCGATGCGCAGCGAGGCGAGGCCGGCCTGCTTCAGCTCCGAGAAGAGCCCCTGCTCGAGCGGCGTGGTCGGGAAGAAGACGTGCTGGACTCGGGTGCCTTGCCGAGCTTGACCGCCCAGCTCGACCAGGGCGTAGAGCGGCTGGGTCTCGGCCAAGAGCGATGCGATCTGGCGCGCGCGGTCGGCGCGGTGGCTGGTGTGGAGCACGGGCTCGCCGTGCTCCAGCGTGCGCCCGCCTGGGAAGATGTGCGCGGGGAAGCTCGACTCGCCAGCCGTCTCGAGGTGCCGCGTCAGCGCCTCGGGTTCGAACGTCGGGAGCGGCGTGAAGCCGAGGAGCGCGTCGGCGCACACGCGCGAGATCGCGAGGTTCCCGCTGCGGTCGCAGAAGGGCTTGCGTCCCTGCACGACGCCGAGACGCACGCCCGGAATGGGCTCGAGCACACGCTGGAGCTCGGCCAGGAGCCGCGGCGCCGTGCGCGCCGGCGAATCGACTCCGTCCAGCACCGGGTGCACGTGGATCTCGCGCACGCCGGCCTGCGCTGCGCTCGCCGCCGCGTGCGCAAGCGTGCGCGCCAAACCGTGCACGCCCGCGTCGGACACGAGCCCCACGAGATGCAGCACGCCAGCGTCGCGAATGGAGGCCCAGGCTGGATCCCGGGCCCAGCTCCCGCTCGCATGAGCCTCGAGCAGCCTGCGCGCGAGCGCGGGCACGACGCGTCCGGCTCCGATCGTCAGGTGCCCGGCTTCGCTGTTGCCGACCTGGCCGGCCTCGAGCCCGACGGCCTCGCCGGAAGCCTCGAGCACGGCCACGCCGCTGGCCTCGATGCGCGCGAAGAGCGTGGGCAGCGTCTCGCGCGTGACGGCGTTGCCGTGGGTCTCGGTGCGCCAGCCGGCGCCGTCGAGGACGAGCAAGATCGCGCGCCGCACCATCGGCCCTCAGAAACCCCCGTTGTGGTGGCGCGTGAAGCGCGCGAGCTCCTGCCAGAAGCCGGGGAACGATTTGGCCACGCAGTCCGGGTCTTCGATCGTGATGCCTTCGTGGACCAGGCCGAGGATGCCGAAGGCCATGGCGACGCGGTGGTCGTCGTAGGTGTGGATTTGAGCGGGCGCGTTGCTCGCCTCGGGCCCCTTTCCGCGCGGCTGGATGACGAGAAAGTCCCGTCCTTCCTCGACTTCCACGCCGAGACGCTGGAGCTCGCTCGCAGCCGCGTGGATGCGATCGCATTCCTTCACGCGCAGGTTGGCGATGTTCGTGATGCGCGTCGTGCCCTGCGCGCGCGCCGCCACGACCGCCAGCGTCAAGACGACGTCGGGCATGGTCTCCATGTCGATGTCGATGCCGCGCAGCGCGCGCCCGGTGATGCGGAGCGAGCTCTCGCCCAGCTCGACCTCGCAGCCCATGCGCTCGAAGGCGCGCGCGAGGCCCACGTCACCCTGGGCCGAGCCCGCGCCGATCCCGGGGATCTCGACGGTCGTGCCGGTCACGGCCGCGGCGGCGAGGAAGTAGGACATGCCGCTGGCATCGACCTCGACCGGGATGTGCTCGACGCTCGGGCGCGCCGGCCGGACCACGATCGCGTCCTCGCGCACGCGCTCGGCCAAGATGCCGCAGGCCTTCATCAGCGCGCGCGTCATCTCGACGTAGGGGCGCGAGACCTGATGGCCTTCGATCTCTATCGTCACTGGCTCGGGGCCGGGCTGCTGCGCCGCGTAGAGCAGGAGCGAGCTCGTGAATTGCGAGGAGACGCCGCCGTGGATGCGCCAGCGATTCGTACTCGGCCGGCCGCCGTGCACGCGCACGGGCAGGCAGCCCTCCTTGGCCAGACATTCGCAACGGATACCGAGCGCGCGCAGCGCCGCCAAGATGTCGCCCATGGGCCGCTCGCACAGGCGCGGTGTGCCGGTCACGACGGTCGCGCCGCGGGCCGCGGCCGCGAAGGCCAGCATGAAACGCGCGGGCGTGCCGGCCGCGCCCATGTGGAGCTCCCAGGCGGGCGCGTCGAGCACCTCCCGCTCGCGGCGCACGCGGAAGCCGGTGGGCGTGGACTCGAGCGCGAGCCCCACGAAGCTGGCCAACGCCACGGCCAGGCGCTGGGTATCGTCGCAGTCGAGCCCGCCGACCACCTCGGTCGTCCCCATCCGCAGGGCGGCCAAGACGAGCGCGCGGTTGGTGTAGGACTTCGAGCCCGGGATGCGGGCCGAGAAGGGGGCGGGGTTGTGCTTGTGGAGGGTCTCCACGAGGCGCGCCGCGCTGCCGGTTTTCTTCGTGAGAGTCATCGTTCCGTCATCGCTCCAAGGGAGGGTCGGCCGGTCTCGTCTTCTACCAGAGTCAGGCGGCGCGGCAGGCACTCTTCCGCCTCGCAGTCCTCGAGTTCCTCGTCGAGCTCGTACAGCGCGGCGGCACCGTTCCAGGCGGCCTGCACGAACAGGCGCGTCTCGGGCCGCGCGGGCAGCTCGAGCACGCGCTCGGGAGGCCCCGATTCCACCACGCGGCAGCCGTCCTGGAACGGCCACAGGAAGTGCACCTCGTCGGCGATGCGGCGCGTCATGTGCAGGTCGTGCGTGACGACCACCACGAGGCGGTGCTCGGACAGGCGCATGATCAGGCGCTCGAGACGCACGACCGCCAACGGGTCGAGGCCACTCGAGGGCTCGTCCATCATGAGCACGTCGGGCTCCAGCGCGACCGTGCGCGCGATGGCCAGGCGCTTGAGCTGGCCGCCCGACAGGCAGTCGGCCGCGCGCGCGTAGAGCCCTTCCTCGAGCCCGACTTCCTCCAGCGCGAGGCGCGCGCGGCGCTCGATCTCGCTCTTCGCGAGCCGCGTCGTGTGCCGCAGGGCGAAGGTCACGTTGTCGAGAACCGTGCCGGGGAAGGCCACGGGCCGCTGCGGGATCAGCCCGATCTTCTGGCGCACGGCGACGCGCGAGACGGAACCCGCGCGCAGATCCACGCCGTTCAGCTCGATCGTGCCCTCGACTTCCAAGTCGGGATCGTCCTCGTCCTCGCGGATCGTGCTGCGCAGCAGCGTGGTCTTGCCGCAGCCGGAGGGCCCGAGCAGGACGGCTGTGCCGCGTTCGGGCAGCGCGAGCTCGAGCTCGCGCAGGATGACCTGGCCGCAGCCGCGCACGGTGAGCTTGCGATAGCGGATCACGCCGGTTGCTCCTGGACGCGCAGACGCGCGAGGCCGAGCTGCACCAACGCGCTGACCAAGAGCAGCGCCAGCGCGGCGGCATACGCGCGCGGCTCGCCGCCCGGCAGGTTGTGCGCGAGGTGGTACACGTGCACGGCCAGGGTCGCGCCCGGATCGAACACGTCCTGTGGCATGCGCGTCGAGATGCCCGAGGTCAGGACCAAGACGGCGGTCTCGGCCATGGCTCGGCCGACGGCCAGCATGACGCCCGCGACCAGCGCCGGACGCGCCGCGGGGATCACCAGGTTCAGCAAGGTTCGCCAGCGCGATACGCCGAGCGCCAACGACTGCGCGCGCAGCGCCTGCGGCACGGCCTCGAGCCCGGCCAGGAAGGCGAGCGCCATCAGGGGCGCCAGCATGAAGGCCAGCGTCGCGGCGCCGGAGAGAATCGAGAACCCGAGGCCGAAGAGCTGCCCGAACAAGCTCCAGCCGATCAGGCCGATCGCTACCGAGGGCGCGCTCACCAGGATCTCGAACGAGCGTCGCACGAGCGACTTCCACGCCTGCCGATGCACCAGGAGCTCCGAGCAGAGCAGCGCGCCCCCGGCCGCGACGGGCAGAGCGAAGAGCGTGGCGAGCAGCACGACCAGCAGCGTGGAGACGAGCACGGGTCCGATGCCGCCCGCGCGTCCCCCCTCCTCTGCGGCCGAGAACAGGTATGTGGGCGAGAGCTCGGCCGCGCCGCGCATGACCACGTCGGCCACGAGCAGCGCGAAGAACGCGAGTACCACGAAGGCCGCGCCGAAGCTCGCCGCTCTCATGCGCGCCTCCGCGCCGCGAGGCGCATGGCCGCGGCCGAGGTCAGCGCCGCGAGCAGGACGATCGTCAGGGCCACGAGGTGCAGCGCGTGGCCGTGCGCGCCCTGGGCGTACTCGAACTCCTGCACCAGCGTCGTCGTCAGGGTGCGCACCGGATCCGTGAGCCTGGACGGGAGTCCGGCCACGTTGCCGCACACCATCTCGACCGCCAGGGCCTCGCCGAGTGCGCGCGCGAGGGCCAGCACCGCCGCGCCCATCAGCGCCGGACGGGCCGCGCGCAACGCCAGGCGCGCGATGACCTGCTCGCGCGAGAGGCCCAGGCGCGCGCCGTCGAGCAAGAGCCCCGCGGGCAGCTGGCGCAGCCCGGCCAGGGCGAGCAAGGCCAGCGTCGGGGTCAGCATAGCGGCCAAGACCAGCGCGCCCGATGCCAGGCTCGGCCCGAAACGCGGCACGAACCAGAACGTCCCGAACAGCCCGAAGACGACCGAGGGCACGCCTCCGAGCACTCCGAGCGCCGCCTCGGCGAAGCGCAAGGGTCCCCCGCGCAGATAGAAGCAGAGGCTGATCGCCGTCCCCAGGCCGAGCGGCAGCGCCAGCGCCAGACCGCCGAGCGAGACGAGCAAGGAACCCACCACCAGCGGCACGAGACCGAAGACGCCCTCGGTCGGGAACCAGCGCGAGGAGAGGAGTGTCGCGGCCCCGTCGCCGAGCAGGAAGACGAAGCCCTCCGCGAACAGGAAGACGAGCAGCGCTGGAGCAATCGCGGCGCAGGCCACGCCCAGCACCGCGACGGTCAACCAGCCGAGGCGAGACTCCTGCCGCCGGGCCGGCGAGCCCGCGGGCACGAGCTCGGGGCCCCGCGCGATGGCCGAGTCCATGCTCTACTCCGCGATGTCCGTCGGAGTGAAGCCGAGCTGCGTCAGGATCTCGCGCCCGCGCGCGCTCGCGAGGTGCGCGAGGATGCGCTCACCGGAAGCGTCGGGCGCGCCGGGGAACAAGAGGTACAGGTTGCGCCGCAGCGGATAGCTGCCGTCGGCCACGCTGAGCTTGGTCGGCTCGATGCCATCGAGCGCGATCAGCCGGATCGCTTCGCCGCGTTCCACGGCCGAGAGCGCCTCGCCGATGCTCACGTAGGCAATCGCGTCCGGGTTCCCGGCCACCATGCGCACGCCTTGCGCGTTGTCGCCGATCACGGCGTCGGCCTGGATCGCGCTGCTCTTCAGCTTGAAATGCTCGAGGAACACCGTCAGCGTGGCGCGCCCCTCGGCCTTGTTCACCACGTGGATCTCGCCTTCGCCGGCGCCGAGCTCCTTCCAGTCGCCGATCACGCCCGTGTAGATGTCGATGACCTGCTGGTGGTCGAGTCCTGCAATCGGGTTCTCGCGATTCACGATCAGCGCCACGCCGTCGTAGGCGATCAAACGCGCGTCGAGGCCAGCCTTCTCTTCAGGCTTGAGATCGCGCGAGGCCATGCCGACGTCGCACTGACCGGCTTGGGCATCCTGGATGCCGCGCGAGCTGCCGCCTGTCTCGACGTCGATGACGAGGCCCGGATCGGCCGCATGCAGGTCCTCGGCCACGAGCTGCAGGATCGGGGCGATGGTCGAGGAACCCGTCAGCAGGAAGCGCTCGGGGTTCGCCTTGGGCACGATGAAGTAGCCCGCGCCGAGCAGCACGGGCACGGCGACGAGGATGGCGGCGGACTTTTTCATAGGGGGGGCTCGACAGCGAGCAGTGCCCGAAACTCAATCCCCATGCCGTGGGTTACAGGATGGAAGGACGGCTCTGGCGGGGTCGCGAGCTCATTCCGATCTGGATACTGGACCAGCGAGAATCAGAACTGGATCGCAGTCAGGCGCGCGGGTGAACGTCGTCAGGAACAGCAGTCCTCCGCGGACTCGGCCTCCGAGGCCGGCTTGGCGCGCGTCGGGTGATCGTCGGTGACCTCGTAGAACTCCCACTCGTTACCGTCGGGATCGAGCACCCAGAACTTGTCCTGGATGCTGTGGCAGCAGAGTGTCTGCCGCTGGTCGCGCACGGGATGGCCGGCGGCAACGACGCGGGCCCGCACTTCCGTCAGAGCGCTCGCGGACCCGAGTCGGATGCCCAGGTGGGCCACGCGATTGCCGGCCTTGACGCGCGGGACTTCGTTCAGCGAGAGCACGAGCAGAGGAGCGTCGAGTAGGAAGCGCGCGTAGCCGGGGTGCTGCTTGTCCGGTTCGAGCCCGAGGACCCCGCGATAGAAGCGCACCGAGCGCGCCAGATCTTGCACGTTCAACGCCACGTGGAAGCGATCGGGCTCGCGCATGACGGCATTGTCGGAGCGCGGGCGAAAACCCGCCAGGGTCCGCCGGACGGCGAGGAGGGAAACCCTCGTGACGTACAGTGGCATGACGTTCGCCAAAGCAACCCCTGCGACCCCTGACGAAAGCCTGCGGCACCCGCCCGCGCGATGAAGACCTTCCTCCTGTGGCGCGCCCGCGATGGGGCGCCCGAACTCGCGCCGGCGCTCGTGGGCGAGCGGCTGGCGGCGCTCTACGCGCCCATCTTGGAGCCGGGCGCGACGCTCACCACGCGCTCGGTCGGCGACGTCCACCTCGCCTGGATCGAGCTGCCGGTGCTGGGCTTCCATGCACCGTTCTTCGAGCAGGACGAGCACGGCTGGGCCTTCGCCCCGGACTATCCGCTCAACGCGCGGCGGCTCTTGCGCGCGCGCGAGGCCTTGCCGAAGAACGACGGCTCGGTGCTGGTGCGCCTCGCGTGCGAACTGGAACGGCAACGGGAGACGCTGCTGCGCGACCTGATCCCGCCGGCGGCACTGATCTGGTCGCGCGCGCGCAGCGACGAGGTGCGCGTGCAGAACGATGGCCTCGGGCAGGCGCAGCTGTACGAGCACGAAGGACGCGGCCCATGGGCGCTCACGAACCGCCCCTGCGCGCTGCGCGCGCTCGGGATCATGCTCGAACCTGTGGCGCTCGACTGGGCCACGCGTTTCACCACGCACTGGTTCCCGCAGCACACGAGCGGTTTCGCGGGCATCTCCATGCTCGCGGGCGGGACGCAGCTCCGCCTGACGCGCGCTGGCATCGAACGCTCGCGCTTCGACCCGCTCGGCGAGTGGGTCCACCCGCCGGCGCGCTCGCGCGAGGACAACCTAGAGCTCGGGCGGCACGCGCTCTTGAACCACCTGTCCGACGCCATGGAGCTGTGGGAGAAGCCCTCGGTCGGCCTCTCGGGCGGCTGGGACAGTCGCTGCGTGGCCGCGTGCCTGCGCGTGCTCGGCGCGGACTTCGAGCTGCGCGTGCGCGGTCAGGAGACGCACTTCGACGTGCTCATCTCGGCCGAGCTCGCGCGCATGGCCGGCCTCCCCCACCGCATCAAGAGCGAGGGCGGCATCCCATCGGCGACGGTCGCGGGCCTGCGCGCGAGCCTCGCCAAGGCGCTCCTCTGGCAAGCCGGCAACTACACCACGCTCAAGCACAAGAACTTCCTCGCCAAGGCGGGCAAGGACCGGCTCGACGGCGGCGTGGTCAACGTGATGGGCCAGCACGCCGGCATCGGCAAGGCCGACTTCGCCAAGAAGATCCGCGCCTGGGAGCATCCCGAGGGACGCTTCGAAGAGCACCTGCTCGCGGAGCTGATGGCCGACGCGCCGCCGATCCTGCGCCCGGAGCTGCGCGACGCGGTGCGCGAAACGCTGCGCGCCTCCTACCGCGCCGCGCGCGACTACGGTCTCGCCGGCCGCGGCCCGCTGCACTTCTTCTTCCTGAACGAGTACACGCGCCGCTGGGGCTCGGCCACGGCGGCGGGCCAGACCGGCCTCGTGGTCACGCCCTTCCTCACGCCCGACTTCATCCGCGCGTGCTACGGCATGCCCGAGGCCGAGCTCGTCGAGAAGCCCATGCACCGCTACATCACCGGATTGCACGCGCCCGATTGGGCCGCCTATCCCTACACCGACCAGGCCACCGAGGACGACCTGCGCTCGGGTCTCATCCCGCCGGTCGAGGTCCCACGCGAGGAAGGCGAGGCCGCCGAACAGGACCTCCCGCGCTGGCGCCAGACTGCGCGCCACCGCAAGTTCCACTACAAGTACTACTGGAAGGACGTCGGCCTGCCGCTGCTCGAGGAAGCCTTCGCGCAGCCGGGCTTCTGGAGCGAACTCTTCGACCCGGACATGGCCCGCGAGCAATGGAAGACCTGCAAGGGCGCCGCGGACTTGCTCGCGATCTCGCACCTCTTGCCGCAGGTGCTGGCGGGCAAACTGCCGTAGCCGGACAGTCCCCCACCGGAGCATCGCGGCACGACTTTCCGCCACCTCGACACTAGGGCAGTTCCGAGACACCCTCGCAGATGGCACGGTGGCCCTGCATGTCCTCGCTGAGAGCGCAGTCCGTACGCGGAAGCCTCACCCGCCGAGAGCTTCGAGGGGGCTCCCCCTTTACCTCGGCCGCAGCGTCCTTTCGACGATGACGTCGAAGTAGCAGGTCGATTCGTTCCCGGAGGCGTCCGTGGCCGTGCAGGTCACTCGGGTCACGCCGCGGGGAAAGAAGCTCCCCGAAGGCGGAACACACACGACGGCGGGAGAGGGGTCCACGCAATCGGTGGCCGGGACCGTGAAGAACACGAATTCCCCGGGCGTGGTACCGCGGGGGTCGCCCTTCCACACCCACGGTGGAACCGGACAGGAGAGCACGGGCGGAGTCGTATCAGGCTCGCGATACCACTTGGCGAGGTAGGTGTCGCCGGAGTCGTAGGCGCTCGTGAAAAGGCCTCCCGCATAGAGCGCCGGCCCACCGCCGTCGTCGAAGACCGACAAGCAATCGACGCGCTCGTTCATCCCGCTGCCGAGCGCGGACCAGCTGGATCCGTCCCACATCGCGATGCGGCTCGCCGCCACGCCGCCCGCGGTCGTGAAGGTGCCTCCCGCGTAGAGCGTCGGCCCACCGCCGTTGGCGAAGACCGAAAGGGCCCGCACGAAGTTGGTCGGAGAACTGTCCATTCCGCTGCCGAGCGCGGACCAGCTCGAGCCGTCCCACTTCGCGATGAGGTTCGCCGACGCGCCGCCCGCGGTCGTGAAATAGCCTCCCGCGTAGAGCGCCGGCCCGCCGCCGTCGTCGAAGGGCGCCAGGGCCCAGACGCCGTCGTTCATTCCGCTGCCAAGCGCGGACCAGCTGGATCCGTCCCACTTCGCGACGCGGTCCGCCGCCACGCCGCCTGCGCTCGTGAAATAGCCTCCCGCGAAGAGCGCCGGCCCGCCGCCGTCGTCGAAGACCGCCAAGGCATGGACGGAGTCGGTCACGCCGCTGCCGAGCGCGGACCAACTCGAACCGTCCCACCTCGCGATGCGGTTCGCCGCCGCGCCGCCCGCGGTCAAGAAGAAGCCTCCCGCGTAGAGCGCCGACCCGCCGCCGTCGTCGAAGATCGCCAAGGCCCTGACAATGCCGCTCAGCCCGCCGCCGAGCGCGGACCAGCTCGAACCGTTCCATTTCGCGATGCGGTTCGCCGGCACGCCGCCCGCGGTCGTGAAAGTCCCTCCCGCGTAGAGCGCCGGCCCACCGCCGTCGTCGAAGACCGCCAACGCCACGACGTCGTTGTTCATGCCGCTGCCGAGCGCGGACCAGCTCGAGCCGTCCCACTTCGCGATGCGGTTCGCCGACTCGCTGCCCAAGCCCGTGAAGGAGCCAGCCGCGTAGAGCGCCTGCCCGCCGCCAAGGCCGTCGTCGAAAACCGACAAGGCAACGACCTCGCCGTTCATCCCGCTGCCGAGCGGACCCCAACTCGAACCGTCCCACTTCGCGCTCCAGGTCGCTGCCACGCCGCCTGCGGTCGTGAAGAAGCCTCCCGCGTAAAGGGCCGGCCCAGCGCCGTCGTCGAAGACCGACAAGGCCATGACGTCGGCGTTCATCCCGGTGCCGAGCGAGGACCAACTCGAACCGTTCCACTTTGCCATGCGGCTCGCCGACACGCCGCCCGCGGTCGTGAAGAGGCCTCCCGCGTAGAGCGCATTCCCACCGCCGTCGTTGAACACCGCCAGGGTATTGACGTCACCGTTCATCCCAGTGCCGAGCGCGGACCAGCTCGAACCGTTCCACTTCGCGATGCGGCTCGCCGGGGTCGTGAAGTTGCCTCCCACGTAGAGCGCCGGCCCACCGCCGTTGTCGAAGACCGCCAAGGCATAGACGGAGGGGAAGGCGCCGCTCATCCCGCTGCCGAGCGCGGACCAGCTCGAACCGCTCCACTTCGCGATGCAGTTCGCCGACACGCCGCCCGCGGTCGTGAAAGCGCCTCCCGCGTAGAGCGCCGACCCACCGCCGTTGTCGAAAACCGCCAAGGCGGTCACGGCGTTGTTCATCCCGCTGCCGAGCGCGGACCAGAGGGAACCGTTCCACTTCGCGATGCGGTTCGTCGACACGCCGCCCGCGGTCGTGAAGAGCCCTCCCGCGTAGAGTGCCGGCCCACCGCCGTTGTCGAAAACCGCCAAGGCATAGACGTCGTTGTTCACCCCGTTGCCCCCAAAGGAGTTGATCGACACCCAGAAGGAACCGTTCCACTTCGCGATGTGGCTCACCGGAGCGTCGTCCTCGGTAGTAACGAACGCTCCTCCCGCGTAGAGCGCCGGCCCACTGCCGTCGTCGAAGACCGCTAAGGCATTCACGACGTCGTTCAGCCCGTAGCCGAGCGCGGACCAGCTCGAGCCGTCCCACTTCGCGACGTGGTTCGCCGCCACGCAACCTGCGGTCTCGAAATAGCCTCCTGCGTAGAGCGCCGGCCCACCGCCATCGTCGAAGACCGCCAGGGCTGAGACGATGAGGTCCGTGCCGGGCTGGCAGAAGGTCGGCAGCCAGCTCGGCGAGCACGAGGTCCCCTGAGAGAGCAGGAGCGGCCCGACCAGAACTGGCCCGGACGCTGCGGCGAGCAGGACGCTCGAACTTGCCAGGGGGCTGTTGCCACCTCGACCGATCGCCGTGACCTGAACGCTTGCAGCGTCCAGCGGCACCTGCGCCTCGAGCCGGAAGCTCCCGTTCCCATCCGTGACGGCCTTCCCGCCCGCACTGCTCACCACCACCGCTCCCTCCGCCGGGGTTCCATCGGGCTCGAGAACGACGCCCTCGAACACGGTCGGCACGAGGGTGTCCCCGCTTTGCGCGACATCGGCCCAGACGACGGAACTCGTCTCGGAAAGCGTCGTCTCGACGACCTGGGAAGCGGCCTGTTGCGTGAGCAGAAGGAAGAACGCGGGGATCATGAGAGAGCTCCTTTGCCAGAGAACACGACAGAACCCCGAAGAAGCATCTGCGCGCTCAGGGAAGCCCCCGAGGCACCCTCGCAGAGGATTCGATGGTCCTGCATGTCCTCGCTGAGCAATGCGCGCTTCGCGCGCGGGAACTCCGACGGATCTGGAGGTAATCAGGAGGGTGGCCACAAGATTCGCGGCGCCTACGCACTAAGGGGGCATCGCCGCGACACCCTCGCCGGACGGTCCAGGGGTTATGCTGCCCTCATCGATAAATGCGCAGTCCGGGCGAGGAGACTCCGACGGATCTGGAAGGAAACGGAAGAAGGGGAATGAGTCGTTCATCGGCTGGTGAAGGAGCGAGCGACGGCCTGGTCGGACTCACCGCTCAGGAGCTGTTCCCACAGGTCTACGACGAGCTGCGGGGCCTGGCCGCTCTGTACATGCGCAACGAGCAGGGCGACCACGAACTCCAGCCGACGGCTCTCGTGCACGAGATCTACCTGCGCCTGGCCTCGAGCGAGACCTCGCCTTGGAAGACGAAGAGCGAGTTCATCGCGATAGCGGCGAACGCAATGCGCCGCGTGCTGGTCGAGCACGCGCGCAAGCGGGATGCGGCCAAACGGGGTGGCGGGCAGCGACCGCTTTCCATCGACACCCGCTCCTCCGGCTTGGGCATCGCCGAAGCGAGCCCCGACATCGACGTGATCGTGCTCCACGAAGCTCTGCAGCGCCTGGAGGTGCTTCACCCGCGGCAGGGCCGGCTGGTAGAGCTGCGCATCTTCGGCGGCCTCCCGGTCGAGGAGGCCGCGACGTTGATGAGCGTGGCCGCGAGCACCGCCTACAAGGACTGGGAGATGGCGCGCGCCTGGCTCTTGCGCGAGCTCGGCGGATGATCACGCATCATGACGCCGGAGCAGTACGAGCGTGCCAGCGAGATTTTTCACGCCGCACTCGACCTGGAACCGCGTGAGCGCGCGGCGCTGATCGAGCGCGAGAGCGCCGGCGACGCCGTGGTGCGCGCGGAGGTGGAGTCCCTGCTCGCCGCCCGCGAGCGCGCCGCGTCCTTCCTGGAGCCCGCGCCGGCGCAGGAGCCAGAAACCTCGCTCCGTGGCCGGACCATCGGGCACTACCAGATCCTGCGCGAGCTCGGTTCAGGCGGCATGGGCGTCGTCTACGAGGCCGAGCAGCGCGAGCCACAACGGCGCGTTGCGCTCAAGGTCGTGCGCGCGGCGGCGCTCGGCGGCCGGGCCGTGACGCGCTTCCGACACGAGGCCGAGATCCTCGGCCGGCTGAGCCATCCCGCCATCGCGCGCGTCTACGAGGCCGGCACGCACGAGGACGGCTCGGGACCCATCGCGTTCTTCACCATGGAGCTGGTCGAGGGCGGCGCCTCGCTCACGGATTACGCCGCGGCCAAGCACCTTCCGTTGCGCGCGCGTCTGGAGCTGTTCCTGCGCGTTTGCGAGGGCGTCGCCTACGCGCACCAGCGCGGCGTGATCCACCGCGACCTCAAGCCCTCGAACATCCTCGTGGACGCAGGCGGTAATCCCAAGCTCCTGGACTTCGGCCTGGCGAAGCTGACCGAGGCGGAGAGCGGCTTCACGAGCCTGCAGACGCGAACCGGGCAGCTCGTCGGAACGCTGCCATACATGAGCCCAGAGCAGGTCGAGGGGAAGCCCGGCGAGGTGGATGCGCAGAGCGATGTCTATGCCCTGGGTGTGCTGCTCTACGAGCTACTCACGGGCCGGCTGCCGCACGAGACGGCGCGCGTGAGCCTGACCGAGGCCGCGCGCGCCATCGTCGAGGACGATCCCGCGGCGCTGGGCTCGCTCCAGCGTGGACTGCGCGGCGACGTCGAGACCATCGCCGCCAAGGCGCTCGCGAAGGACAAGGCGCGCCGCTATCCGACGGTGCTGGCGCTGGCCGAGGACATCCAGCGCTTCCTCGAGCACCGGCCCATCCTGGCCCGACCCGCCTCGATGACGTACCAGATCCAGCGGCTGGTGCGGCGCAATCGGGCTGTGGTCGCGGGGGCGCTGGCGGTCGTGGCCGCGCTCGCGATCGGCCTCGTGCTGACCGCGTGGCAGGCGCTCCACGCAACGCAGGCGCGCGATGAGCTGGCGGAGGAGCAGAAGCGCGGCCGGATGCGCGAGTACTTCGCCTGCATCGCGGCGGCCGAGAGCGCGCTGAGGGCCGATGATCCGGCTGCGGCCGACGAGCGCCTTCGAGCCGCGCCGAGCGAGCTGCGCAACTTCGAGTGGTGGCACCTGAAGCGGCGGCTCGACGACAGCGCGCTGACGCTGGGTGATGGAGTCTCGCTTCCCAAGTGCTTGGCCGCGAACCCCCTCGACGGGACGCTCCTGTGCTCCTCGGTCAGGAGCCTGCATCGATGGCGGACCTCCGACTGGCGGCACACCGTCGTGACCGAAGGCGGTGAGCTGATCGATGATCTGGCCGTGTCGCCGCGCGGAGATTGCTGTGCCGTGCTGCGCAGGGACGGAACTCTCGAGCTCGTGAGCTTGGACGACGAGCTCGACACGCGAGTTCTCGCGGTCGGTCTCGGTAGTGAGGTGGAGCAGCGCCTCGTCTTCACCCCCGATGCACGCGCGGTCCTCGTCCGCTCGAGGAATGCACCCGTGCTACGCGTCGACGCCGCCACGGGGGAAAGGACGAGCCTCTCGCTCGAAGGCGGATTCGCGCGCATGGTCTTTCTCTCGCCCGGTGTCTTCGCGGCGGGCGATGGGAACGACGTCTTGCTCTGGGACATGGCGCGAAACGAGCTCGTGGCGAGGCTGCGTGGCCACACGGCCAAGATCCTGTGCCTCGCGGCGACGCCCGAAGGAGAGGGCCTGCTCTCCGGCTCGGACGATGGAACGATCCGTCTGTGGAGATCCACCGCTGGGGCGTGGAGCGAGGTTGCGACCCTCTTCGGGCACGCCGGAGGAGTGACCGCCGTGGTCGTCCGCTCCGATGGCCTGCGCGCGTTCTCGGGCGGAAGCGACGGATCGATCCGCGTCTGGAACCTCGCGCCCCCCGGATTGGAAGCGACCCTGCACGGCCATCGTCAGGATGTCAGCGACCTCGCGCTGATCGACGATCAGACGGTCGTGTCCGTCGGCAGCGACCATGCGGTGAAGGTCTGGAAGCCCGACCAGCTCGCGCCCACCAGCGTTCCGGGCGGAACGCTGGCGATCGTCCGGACCGGCGCCACCGGAAGGCTCGAAGACGAGATCCGCGGCTCCGCTGGGGCGGAGTACGCCTTCCTGCGCCCCCGGCAGGAGGAAGGTCCGCAATTGTCCGCCGACGTTCCCCACGAGCGGAGGGCGGCTCCCTTCGGGTTGCTCACGCCGGTCTCGAGACCCGAGGGCCCGGTGATGCTGATCGACATGCTGACACAGGCTCCTGCCACCGTTCTGGAAGGCAGCCTGGCGAATGGCCACGCCCTCTCCTTCAGGTCCAGCCCCGATGGAACTCGACTCGCCGGCCGCAACGACGAAGGTGCCTGCCGCGTCTGGGACCTCGTCGAGCAGCGCGTCGTTGCGCACTGGAAGGACAGGGTCAATTCAAGCGCGGGCATGGCCTTCGATTCCGCCGGACGGAGCATCGCGGTGGCTGCGATGCCGAGCGAGGTACACGTCCGCGACCTGCCCTCGACCGACATCCGGCGGACCCTGGTCGGGCACGGGAGCGACGTGCTCGCGATCGCGTTCAGCCCTGATGACAGGCTCATCGCCACCGGCTCGCTCGACCTGACCGTGCGCCTATGGGATGCACGCACGGGCTCGACCCTGCACGTCCTCAGCGGACACGCGCTGGAGATCTGGGCCCTGGCCTTCAGCCCCGACGGCACCCGCCTGGCGAGCGGGGATCGGTTGGGCGTGGTCCGGCTCTGGGACGTCGCCAGCGGACAGCCCGTGGGCGTGCTGCGCCAGACTTCGGAACCGATCGGCGAGCTGGTGTTCCTGCCGGACGGCTCGGCGCTGGGGGCGATGCTGTGGAGTTCTCCGAAGGGCAACAGCCTGCGCTTCTGGTTCGGCGCAACGCCCGCGGAGCAACTCGTCGATCGGCTCCTGGAGCAGGCCGTGATCCCGGAGGACGTCGCGACGGAGATCGAGGGCGATCCTTCGCTCGCGCCCGAGCTGAAGTCCCGGGCCGCGCTTCTGGCGCGCGAACGCCGCGTGGATCCCGTCCTGCTGAACGAGAAGGCCTGGAACCTGGCCGCCATCGCGGGCCGCACGCGCGCGGAGTACGAGGAAGCGGTGCGCCTGGCGCGCGGGGCCTGCGCGCTAAGCGATGAGAACGGGTGGTACCTCAACACGCTCGGCGCCGCGGAGTACCGCAACGGGGACTACGAGGCCGCGCTCGATACGCTCACGCGCGCGGATCGCATCAACCATGGCCTACCACCCGACCTCGCCTTCATCGCCATGGCGAACGCCGCCCTCGGCCGCAAGGAGGCCGCCCTCAGCGCGCTGGCGCGCATGAGGACGCTGATGACGGACGGCTGGGGCGGAGGGTCACCGAAAGCGCTGGCAATGGAAGCCGAGCGCTTGATCTCCGCGAGGTGGCCCGAGGCGAGCGCGCAGTCGGAATGAGGCCTCGATCGCAGCTGGTCGGGTCATGTCGAGGCAGGTGGCCGGGTGGATTCGCAGCCCGGCTCCGCCAGGGCCTTGCGCCTGGGTACAGAACCTCTGATCATATGGGCTAGTTTTTATTGCCATGAGCCTGCGCCGCGAACTCAAGCTCCTCGGCAGTCCGAGGCGCACCCAGGTCCTCGTGCTCCTGGCGCTCCTGGGGGAGAGCTTCCCTAGCGAGATCTGCCGTCTGCTCGATGCCAAGAAGGCCGCCATTCTCTACATCCTCGATGGCCTCGAGGCCGAGGGCATCGTGGCCAGCCGGCCTCTGGGCCGCACGCGACGCATGGAGCTCGACCCGCGCTTCTTCGCGGCCAAGGAGCTGCGGGCGCTGCTCCTGAAGCTGGCCGAAGCCGACGACCGCATCCAGGCCGCCGCCGCGCGCCGCCGGGCCCGTCCGCGCCGGAAGGGCAAGTAGATGGGAATCACGCGCGGCTCCTCGCTGCGCGAGGTCGCGTTCGCCGTGTGCACGGCGCTCGATCGGGTCGGGGTCACCGCCGTGCTCACGGGCGGGGGTGCCGCGACCCTCTACGCGCCCGAAGCGATCCAGTCTTTCGATCTGGACTTCGTGCTCGAGGTCTACAGCGACAAGAACTCGCCCGGCAAAGTCCTCGAAGAGCTCGGGTTCCGGAGAGAGGGCCACGACTACCGCCACCGCGCCTCGCGCTTCCAGCTCGAGTTCCCGGTCGGCCCGCTGGCGATCGGCGCCGAGCGCATCGAGCGCTGGAGCACCCTGCGCGCAGGGCCCGGGCTTCTCCACGTGATCACCGCCACAGACTCTTGTCGAGACCGTCTGGCTGCGTTCTTCCACTTCCAGGACCGCAGCGCCCTCGATCAAGCCTGCGCCGTGTACGCCGCCCAGAAGCGACGCATCGTTCTGAAGAAGGTCCGCGCCTGGAGCCAGCGCGAAGGCAAGCTGGACGCATTCGAAGAGTTCGCCCGCCGCGTGCGCCCTTGAGGCTGCGGGGAGAAGAGCCTGGGCTTCAGCGGGTTGGCTCGGTGCCGCCCTGGATCCGCCACGCGGCTCCGAGCGCGAAGCGCGCCTTCTCGATCGCGCCCCGCTCCAGGCGGCGCAGGGTCGAACCCGCGCGGCTGACGAGTTCGGCGGCGGTGCAGGCGGCGAGGTGTGCGCGCTCGGGAGGCGTGCCGCCGGTGGAGCTGTAGCCGGCGAGGAGTTCGTCCGCGGCGGCGGCGAGGTCCACGCGCTCGTGCTCGACGATCCAATCTGCGATCCAGTTGGCGAGGTCGAAGGCCGGGTCGCCGGCGGCGAGCAGGTCGAGGTCCATGAGGAACCAGCGCCCGTCCGCGAGGCGCACGACCTGGTCGGGGTGGAAGTCGCCGTGGCAGAAGACCAGGCGCCGCGCGCGCGGGTGTGGCGCGGCGCGCGGCAGACGCGCGAGCTCTGCATCGACCGCGAAGAACTCGTCCAGGTCGCTGGAGTGGCCGGTGGGCACCGCGCGCAGCTCCGGCGACGGGGCGAGCGCGTGCAGGCGCGCGAGCAGGGCTCCGGCTTCGCGCGCATGCCCGAAGATGTCCGGCGCGGAGGCCTCGAGCGCGAGCCACGGCTCCAGCAAGAAACCCTGGCGCAGATTGGTGG